>CAKZYM010000465.1 GCA_937884685.1 uncultured Calothrix sp. | reverse complement strand
TTGCTTTTCCGTCAACGAGTTCGTAGGTGATATCTCCTTCACCGGGAGGAAGATTAAAAAACTCTTCGAGGGTTAACTGCTGGTTGAGTTGAACTACCATGATTTAATAGTTAGGAGTTAGGAGTTATGAATTATTATCTTTTTTATTATAAGATGGTGCGTTACGGCATTTTCAACCATATCCTTTCAAAGGATAAATTTTAAAGCCGTAACAGCACCCTACAATTAATCATTAATTTACTTCACTCAAAGGAGTTGCTAATCCATCAATGCTCACCATATTTTTCTTTTGATGATATTCTTTAATCCCTTCTTTTCCTTTTTTATCAGCCCATTTAACTAAATTATCTCGCTGTCCTTGAAACTCATATAAAGGTACGCTCATCCCACAAGATGTTTGAACTCTCTCAATATCAGCTACTATTATTTGACGAGTTCCTGGTATTTCTGGAAATTGCGAATATAAGGATTCCCATTCTGAATTGTTGGGTAAAATAGTTTTTCCGCTACCGTAAAGACGCAAAATAGACGGTGAACCTTCAAAAGCACAAAACATAATAGTAATTCGTCCGTTTTCTTGTAGGTGCGCTGATGTTTCGTTTCCGCTTCCTGTTAAATCGAGATAAGCAACTTTATGTGGTGAAAGAATACGAAAACTTTCCAATCCTTTAGGAGAAAGGTTTACATGTCCATCAGAATTTAAAGGTGCTGTACCGACAAAAAACATCTGTTGTTTTGCAATAAATTTTTGTAATTCTTCGGTTATTGATTCAAATACTTTAGCCATTTTCAGTGAACAGTGAACAGTGAGCAGTGAACAGTTATTAAATATTACCTATTAAACCCTCATAAATATGATAGTTATTTAATGAAAGATATAGCAGTTTTCATCTGGATAAAATACACCCCTCTCCTTGATAAGGAGAAGGGATGGGGGTGAGGTCTATCAAGGTGTATTCGACTCAACCGAAAAGCGCTATGTCAATAAAAATAAAATAAACCGCAACTTTTCGTCGCGGTTCATTTTACTTAATATGGAAGAAAATAATTAATGCAAAAGGGAAAGGGAATTTTAGCTTTAAATTATTTTAATGCCCAATGTCCGATGCCCTATGCCCAATTCCCCAATCAATTAATGATGGTGGTGATGATGATGAGCAACTGCTTGTGAAGGATTAATTGCTGTTGCTTCTTCTGCTAATAATCCTTCAATATGAGAATCAGCCCATTCAGCAGCCATCATCATGAATTCGTGATGGTCGTTGACGCAATCCATCTGAATGCATTTTACATTCTTATGCTTTTTCTCAACCTTATGGATAATGTGATGTACGTCTAAGAGGGTTTCGTGGTTTTCTGTTGCAAAGCCGATTGGCATATATACTATTGCTTTTGCACCTATTTGAATCAGGTTTTTAGCTGCTTGCTCTGCGTTTGGTTGAGTCCATTCAATTAATGGTGTGTCGTGATTTAGCCAACCTACCGAAATCAATGGATAACGATTGATTAATTCTTCTCGTACTAAATCGTAGAGTATTTGAGATTCGGTAATTCCGGAAGTGAATCCTTTGGCTTTGTGGGGACAACCGTGATTCATCAACACGATACCAATTTCTGAAGGGAGATAAGCGTTAGCTAATTCGGTAGATATCTTTTCTTCTACAAGTTTCGCCAACAACTTGATGTATTTGGGTTCGTTGTAGAAAGTAGGGATGTAGCGCTGTGATTTTAGCCAATGCTCTTCACCTTCAGCCATCTGGGATAAACCCTTATTAACTTGTTCCAGAGCGATACCGCTGGTAAAGATGGAATCAACTACTAGTAATGGATAAATTAGAAGTTTATCGAAACCTTGATTGTGGATTTCGGCTAAGACTTGGTGGGGAAGATGAGGAGCGCAGAAGTTAAAGGCTTTGAAAACCTGTACTTTATCTCCCCATTTTTCCTGTAATTGCTGTTCAATTCCAGCACGTTGCTTTTCAAAGATGGCGTTGTGGGGTGAAATGAAATTATCGTGTGTATGTCCCCACTCGTGAAGGTCAAATATCGCCAACATCTTTGCTAGAGGAGGGTAAATCCAGGTTGGTACTGGTGCAAACTTTGCTGTTAGTAGATTCAAAGCTTGCTCGTTATAGTTAGCAAAATCTTCGTAACTTTCTACTTCACCGTAGCCCATAAGCAGTACGGCAACTCGATTTTGCTTCGGTAGATGCTCGTGGGTATGTTGGATTTTTTCTGGTGTCGTTACCACTATTAATTCCTCTGTGCAACCTTGGTAGAACTTTTTACTTTTTAACTGTAAATAATTATCCCATCCTGGGGGATGGGATGTCCAAAATTTACATATTTAGATTTTTAATTACATACGCCTTTATTTTTTGATAAGAAAATTTACGATTTCGTGTTTAACCGTAATATTTTTCGCTTGCTGCTGATTATTTATTCTCTGAATAGATTTAAAATTATTAACAGAGACAATACAAACTTTATATTCTTTAAAAATATTTTTATGAGTATTTTTTATCAAAAGTTACATTTATGACTGTTTAAACACCCAAGCCCTCAAGTTATAAGTGAGACTTTTTAAAACCGATGAACGTAATTCTTTGTCCTGGAATTCACGAATACAGTTTAACCAAATGCTTTACAGAAAGTTTAAGCAATGTAATTTGTAATCGCTCCACTAATAAAAACTCAGTAAATATACTTGAGTTCCCCGCAAATAATCTATCTGCTTTATCGGGATTTCATATTTTTCAGTTTTTACGCGACAGTTTGGCTAATCAGCTAGAATCACAAGTTGTATTCGTTGGCTTCAGTGCTGGTGTCGTTGGAGCCATTACCGCTGCGAGTTTATGGCAAATTTTCGGAGGTAATGTAAAGGCTTTTATTGCTATAGATGGGTGGATGGTACCAATTCATGGTAATTTCCCTATCCATAGGATGAGTCACGACTACTTCACACACTGGAGTTCTTGCTTGCTTGGTAGCGGCGATCATAATTTTTACGCACAACCTGCCGTAGAACATTTAGAATTATGGCGATCGCCGTCAACTGTTGGGGGAAATTGGGTGGATTCACCATCAGGAGAATTACCGCTTCCCCTGACTGCGGCCGAATTTATCAATATATTGTTAAAGCGTTATGAAGATATTTAGTCCGGAAAAGCTTGAAGAGATACGGGAGGAGAACTTATAAGTTAAGAGTTAAGAGTTAGGAGTTAATAATTAAGAATTAGGAGTAAAAAATTAGGAGTTAAAAATTGACTTATATATTTACCGCGAGTAACTTATAATCCGTAATCTATAGCTTATAACTCGTAGCTCTTAACTTATAATCTGTAATCTGTAACTTATAGCTCATAATCGATAACTCCTAATTGTTAAATAAATAATAATTTTTAACTCCGATAACGCAGTCACTAACCCCCATCGAACGAATGTTTCCAACTGAACCTGCTGCTGTTAATAAAGGATTTGGTGCGGTACTCAGAAACCGCAATTTCATGCTGGTATGGATAGGACAAATCATATGTCAGCTAGCAGACAAAATCTTTTTCGTGTTGACAATTGCACTGCTAGAAAAGTACCCACTTGCAGTAGGTGTAGTTGAAGATGGTAGACGTGCAGATTTGTTTCTAGCGTTTACTTTACCAGCGATTTTACTTGGCTCGCTAGGTGGAATCATTGTTGACCGCTTCCCCAAAAAGCCGATTATGATTGGCTCGGATTTAATACGGGGAATTTTAACAATAGCAATTCCATTTTTACCGCGAGAATTTTTGATTTTATTAGCAATCACTTTTGGGAACTCTGTGATTGTGCAATTTTTCGCTCCAGCAGAGCAAGCTTCTATACCGATTTTGGTCAAACCAAGAAATTTGATGGCTGCGAATGCGCTGTTTACCAGCACTATGATGGGAGCTATTATTATAGGCTTTGCTGTAGGGGAACCCCTGTTAAGTTTGGGTAAAAGTTGGCTGGGGGAAAGTTATGGACAAGAACTGATTGTGGGTGGGCTATATCTGATTTCTTCAGTGATTAAAATACCAGTAAAGTTAAAAAGCCATAAACCGACTGTTGAAACTGAAAAAGCTAATCCCCTCAGAGAATTTAAAGATTGTCTGCGTTATCTGAAGAAAAAGCGCTTAATTATGAATGCAATGGTGCAATTAACAGCTTTATACTGTGTTTTTGCTGCTTTAGTTGCATTATCAATTCGATTAGCAGCAAAATTCGGTTTACAAGAAAAACAATTTGGCTTTTTCCTCGCAGCAGCAGGGGTCGGAATGGTTTTAGGTGCGGGTATTTTAGGTCATTGGGGAGAAAGATTTCATCATAAACCTTTACCTTTATTCGGATTTTTAAGCATGGCATTTGTACTAGCCGTGTTTACATTCATTCATAATCTACCTTTAGCTTTAGCGCTCAGTACTTTATTAGGTTTAGGTGCAGCTTTGATAGCCGTACCGATGCAAACATTAATCCAACAGCAGACACCCCCAGAAATGCATGGTAAGATGTTTGGCTTCCAAAATCACGCTGTAAATATAGCTTTAACCGCACCACTACTTATTACCGAACGACTAACAAGTTATTTGGGTTTACCAGTCGTACTTTTAACAATCAGTTTTATCGTTGCAACTATTGGTATTTGGGCTTGGCACAATACTCGTAAAGTTTTGAAAGATGTAATTTAAGAATTGGGAATAAGTAAGAAGTAAAAAGTCAAAAGTCAAAAGTCAAAAGTCAAAAGTCAAAAGTCAAAAGTCAAAAGTAAAAAGTAAAAAGTAAGAAGTTATTAACTCCTAACTCCTAACTCCTAACTCCTAACTCCTAACTCCCAACTCCTAACTCCTAATTCTAAAAGTACTAGCACTTTCTTGAAACATAGGTAACTGTTGCTGAAGCTGAGATTCTGAACTAGTTACATATGTAACTGCCCAAAAATCTTGATTTTCTTCAAATAAATATGAAACTCCAATTCCTTGAACTTGGTTTGTTTGAGAATCCATAACTTTAAATACAACTTTCCCAGCTTGGTAATTATCTAAAGACACAACCTTTTTTTCAACGATATTAGGGCCAGTTTGAGATACACCCTCAGCAAATTTATCAGTCATAAATTGAAGAGAAACGCTAGCGGGTAATTCCTCTTTTCTCACTTCTATATAATTAATATTCCCTTTAATTACTTCTTGAGGATTAATTGCAAACAGCTCGTAGTCCTGTATCTGAAAAGTGTTACTAATTAAATCGGATGGTATTCCTGCTTTTTCTATTCTTTCGAGAACTGCTTGAGAATTTTGCTTGGTATTCCCACCTTCATAATATGACGGTAGCTGTAGTTCTATTCCATCGGCTTGAAAGTTTTTCCACCCCCGTTTTATTTCTGGAGTAGCAGATATTTTGGAACGTCTTGCACCAGAAGCTACAGCAACTTTGGATGCTTTTGAACTTGAAACTTGAGAATTAGCTGATTTAACACAGCCAACTAAAGATGTAGATAGTAATATAAAAGCGAAAAATAAAGGTTTTGTAAAATTCATTTTGACAACTTGTGATTGTTATTGTTGCTACAAGCGTGTCACAAGCTTTTAATCACCGACTACCGAAACATCACTATCGTTATTAACAAGTTTACGTTAAGCATACTTAGTAAATAAATATTTTATTCTGATAAATAAATACTGATGCACTGATATAGTTTTCAGTGATAGCCTAGCTTCTATGATTGAACAGTCATCTTTTGTAGAGATATTTATCTGATTCAAGATACCGCTAAATATATTTACATAGAGTTTTATTTTATACTTTTTGTCGTATTGGATGAATACATGTATTTATAAAAATACTGGGGATTCATGTAGTTTGAGTAAAAATTAAGAATAAAAAATGCCTTTTCCAAATGGTAATTACGCACCACTAGCAATAGACTTATTTATAAAGTTGTGCATGGGGTATTAAAATGAAGTATCAACTACAGATTTTTTTGCATTTAAGTTAGCTAACATTTGAGGTTTGCCGTGTCTTCGTCTTCCCAAATCCGCGTTCAGGTTGAATCGACCTCTTCCCAAACAACTCTTACCGACTCAAATACTTTTCCAAAGCGTGCTAGTGGTGGCTTTGCGTTAATTGATAGTTTGAAACGTCATGGAGTCGAACATATTTTCGGCTATCCCGGTGGTGCTATTTTACCGATTTATGATGATTTATATAAAGATGAAGCTAGCGGTGGCATTAAGCACATTCTAGTTAGACATGAACAAGGAGCTTCCCATGCTGCGGATGGTTATGCTCGCGCTACTGGTAAAGTTGGTATTTGTTTTGGTACTTCTGGTCCTGGTGCTACCAATTTAGTTACCGGGATTGCTACCGCTCACATGGATTCGGTGCCGATGATTGTGATTACGGGACAGGTGAGCCGAGCCGCTATCGGTACAGATGCGTTTCAGGAAACTGATATTTACGGAATTACTCTACCGATTGTTAAACATTCCTACGTAGTTCGCGACCCGAGAGATATGGCGCGTATTGTTGCGGAAGCTTTTCATATCGCTCTTTCCGGTCGTCCGGGACCTGTTTTAATTGACGTTCCTAAAGATGTCGCGTTCGAGGAGTTTGATTACACTCCAGTGGAACCTGGTTCGGCGAAACTACCCGGTTATCGTCCGACGGTGAAGGGAAATCCCCGACAAATCAATGCAGCTATTCAATTGATTCGCGAAAGTCGTCGTCCACTTTTATATGTTGGTGGTGGTGCAATTACTTCTGCTGCTCATGCTGAAATTCAACAACTAGCAGAATTATTCGCGATTCCCGTCACAACTACATTGATGGGTATCGGAGCCTTTGACGAACATCATCCGCTGTCCTTGGGAATGCTGGGAATGCACGGTACCGCATACGCCAACTTTGCGGTGACAGATTGCGATTTATTGATTTGCGTTGGTGCAAGATTTGACGACCGAGTAACGGGTAAATTAGATGAATTTGCTTCCCGTGCGAAAGTGATTCACATTGACATCGACCCGGCAGAAGTTGGTAAAAACCGCATTCCCGAAGTACCAATTGTTGGTGACGTAAAAACAGTTTTAATAAAATTACTGCGTCGATGTGAAGAAAGGAATGTTAAACAAACACCACAGCAAACTCAAGAGTGGTTAAATTTAGTTAACCGCTGGAAAGAAGAATATCCTTTGGTGGTACCGCATCATGCTGATAGCATTTCCCCTCAAGAAGTAATTTCCGAAATCGCTGATCAAGCACCTTATGCTTACTACACTACAGATGTCGGACAGCATCAAATGTGGGCAGCGCAATTCCTCAAGAACGGCCCGCGTCGCTGGATTTCCAGCGCTGGTTTGGGGACAATGGGCTTTGGTGTTCCCGCTGCAATGGGTGCAAAAGTTGCATTCCCCGACGAAGAAGTTATCTGTATTAGCGGTGATGCTAGTTTCCAAATGAACCTGCAAGAATTGGGAACCCTCGCACAATACGGAATTAACGTTAAAACTATAATTATTAACAACGGTTGGCAAGGAATGGTGCGTCAGTGGCAGCAAGCATTTTTCGGAGAGCGCTATTCTAATTCCAACATGGAAGTAGGAATGCCAGATATCGAATTGCTTTGTAAAGCCTACGGCATCAAAGGTATGGTAATTGAAAAGCGAGAA
>CAKZYM010000464.1 GCA_937884685.1 uncultured Calothrix sp. | reverse complement strand
AATTAAAAATAGATATTTAAAAGAGTTTTATTTTTCTTGTACAAGAACGGAAATTCAGAAAATATTATCTGCTATTACACCCGGATAATAAGTCCGAGACGGATTTATGATTAGTTTTAATTTAAATTTTTGACAAAAGATGTTGAATAACACCAAACTAAGATAAACAAAAACAAGTTTAATTTTTCCTGACTTAAAAATAATCAGAAAATAAAAACGGAATATATTATCTAGAAGGATTTAAACAACCAATAAAAATTAGTTCACATCAAATATCAATCAAAGCTAAGAATATTAAAACTACGTCGCCACTTGAGCAAAAATAGAAGCTTCGACCATTACATCCGTATCTACTGCCACCCAAGCCTTAGCTTTACAACCCAAACCACCATTAACACTATAAATAATTTCACAAGGTCCATTTATTTTCACATGATGAGCTTCAAACTTATGAGAACCTGATTTTACAAGAATCACAGGGTCATAAGTTCCATTCTTTTTATTTGCTCGAATTGTGTGAGTATTAATGTGAATAAAAGTCTGTTTTGAGCTTAATCTCTTTCTCCAAGTTCCTTTCGGACCTCGTTTCCCTTCTTTTATTTTCGGCATTCCGCTGAATATTGGAATATTCCAAAATCCACTAACTTTTTTTGCTCCGATAATTCTTCCTTCGTACAATAATTGTCTCACTCTCTGATTACAAATTTTTAATAGTCTAGCAGCTTGGGTTGTACCCACTATTTCAGTTAATTTTTTCATCTAACTCTAGCACTAGGGTTTTTATCCTCAATCACAATATACAGGATTTTATTTCAAAAGAGAATAATCAAAAATCAAACCGGGATAATTTCCTATACCTACAACGTCGGAACTTTTGAGATACATTAAATATTGGCTCGCAGCATCGATTGAAATACAGTTCACTCGTTTTAAAGCAGCATGACAACAAAGCTACTGAACAATCGTTATCAAGTTATCCAGGTGTTAGGTGCTGGTGGATTTGGTGAAACCTTTTTGGCGGAGGATATTCATCTTCCTTCTCGTCGTCGTTGTGTAATTAAACAACTTAAACCACTCGCGGACGACCCAAAGACCTATCAGAAGATTCAGCATAAATTTGAACGAGAAGCAGCAACTTTAGAATTTCTCGGTGAAGGTAGCGAGCAAATTCCCAATCTTTTTGCTTATTTTTCGGAAGATGGTTTATTTTATTTGGTTCAGGAATGGATTCAAGGACAAACTTTAACGGATATTGTTGAAAATCAAGGATGTTTGAACGAGGAAGCTGTTCGAGAAATTTTACTCAGCTTGTTACCGGTTTTAGAATACGTTCATTCCAAAGGAATTATTCATCGCGATATCAAACCCGATAATATAATTCTTCGTAATTCCAATCGCAAACCTGTTTTAATTGATTTTGGTGCGGTCAAGGAAACGGTTCGGACTGCGATTAATTCTTCTGGTAATACTACAAAGTCAATGGTGATTGGTACTCCAGGATATATGCCAATCGAACAAGCTGTGGGACGTGCGGTTTTTGCTACCGATATTTATAGTTTGGGTTTGACCGCAATTTATTTATTTACCGGAAAACATCCTCAAGAATTGGAAATAAATCCACAGACTGGAGAATTAATTTGGGAAAGCGATGCTCCGGGAATAACAGAATCTTTAAAACAAGTTCTCAATCAAGCAATTAATCCTAATATAGGTACTCGTTTCAGCACGGCGAGTAAAATGCTTTATGCTTTGGAATCTAATAGTGGAATTAATACTGCTTCACCCGTATCGAATAATCAAAATACAAATAATCAACAAACTCAAAAAACAGTGGCTGTATCTCCTGTAGCTGGAGTTCCGCAAAATAATATAAGCTCAAATTCAAACTCAAATTCTCAAAATTCAACAAACTCGTTAAAACCAGGTTTAATTTTCGCTGGTCTGCTTGGTGCTGGATTAATTGGAGGAATGGCTATTGCTAATTTTAATAACCAGCAACCGGAAGAAGATGTAGTTATATCTCAAACTTCTCCACCAGATATTGATAACAATGATTCTGACGATAATTTAAACGTAAATCCTTCTCCTGA
Source organism: uncultured Calothrix sp. (assembly GCA_937884685.1). GTDB lineage: Bacteria > Cyanobacteriota > Cyanobacteriia > Cyanobacteriales > Nostocaceae > Rivularia. Next base: position 2,697 of record CAKZYM010000464.1, on the reverse strand, counting down.
ACCTTCATCAAATCAAAATCAAATTCAATCTGCTCCAATTCCAGAAGCTGAAATTTCACCACAATCACAAACTCCTCAAGTGCGATCGCAACAAGAAATCGAAATTATTGAACCAACACCAGAAGCAACTCCCGAACTAAAACAAGAAATTCAACAACCCCAAATTGCTTCCACACCCCCTACTCAACCACAAATAATTTCGACACCACAACCAACACCGACTCCAACCTCAACACCTGAAACTGAACAACTACCACAAAATTCTAATAATTCTTCCGCTATTAATTTCCCAGTTTTTCCTACAGGTACATCGGAAAGTAACGTCAAATCAAACTTAGGACAACCAACAAAAGTTTCCCGAGGTTTATGGAATACCAGAGCCTATCTTTATAAATTACAGGCTAATAAAGTAGACTTAGGCTTATTATTCGACCGACAATCCGGAAAATTGAGACAAACAGAAGCGTCTTTAGCTCAATCGGTCGGAGTCAACACGATGCAAAATACTTTACAGGGAATGTTAAAAGGTAATATCAACGGCGAAATTCAACAAGGATTGCAGCGAGTGTATCAGCGCCAATCTAATCAACATTCTTTTCAAACTGGAAACTTAAAGGGAATTATACAGCGTAATAAACAAGGTCGAATTTACATCGCTGTTTGGGATGCGGATTTACATTAATAATAAAGTAGCGAGTTTCGAGTAGCGAGTAGCGAGTGTTTTTTTACTTGCTACTCGCTACTTGCTACTTTTTACTTGAATTATTTAACAGATACTTTCGCACCAGCTTCTTCAAGCTGCTTCTTAGCATCTTCAGCAGCATCTTTAGCCATAGCTTCTTTGATTGCTTTAGGCGCAGATTCTACCATTTCTTTTGCTTCTTTCAAGCCTAAACCGGTAATACCGCGTACAACCTTAAGAATTGCAATCTTCTTATCAGCGGGTACGTCTTCTAATACCAAGTCGAATTCAGTCTTCTCTTCTTCAGGTTCAGCAGAACCACCACCACCAGCACCTGGCATCATTCCAGGCATCATCATCATTCCACCACCACCAGAGGCAGAAGCATCAACTTCAAATACTTCTTCGATTTGCTTAACTAATTCGGAAGCTTCAAGCAAGCTCAAAGACTTCAAGCTTTCCATGATTTCATCAGTTTTTGCAGACATAATTCTACTCCTGTTGTTACTGTTGTTGTTATTTTTGTAATTCTATTTCGTAGTGAGGATTTTAATCCTTGTAAAACACGTCTAGAGCCATCAACACAAACGAAAGAAAATTCAAAGTTTTTTAGTTAGATTCTCAAAATTAGATTTTCAAAATTAGAAATAGGTTTGTTTATCCAAAATCTAAAATCTAAAATCCAAAATCCTAAGAATCTCCAGATTCTTCTTTCTGAGATACTGCTTGAATTGCGCGTGCCAAAGAATTCGGAACTTCGTTGATACCTGTAGCCAATTTGGTTGGTACCTGGTTGATACCTGTAGCCAATTTGGTCGCAACTGCATTAATACCACCAGCAATACGAGCCATAAGCTCTTGCTTGGAAGGCAAATCCTTGAGTGCTTTGATTTCATCAATCGTCAAAGCTTGCCCTTCAAGAACTCCACCACGAATTTTTGTTTTCTTAGTGGCTTTTTGAAAAGCTTCATAAGCAGTGATAGCGTCTTTTAATTCTTCTTCAACTAATAAGAAGACTGAAGAATCTTGAAGATACTGCTTTATTGGCTGCCATTGAGTATCTTCTTCGACAGCAATACGCATCAAGGTATTTTTGGTTCTTTTACAAACCGTACCTGTTGGACGCAATCGATTACGCAAATCGGTTATTTCCGATACGCTTAAATTTTCGTAATCAATTACTATTGCTAAGGAAGATTTATCTAAAAGTCCTTTGAGGTCGGCGACTATCTCTTTTTTATTCGCTAAGGTTCTACCCATTTCATCTCACCTCCCGTTCGGTTTTTTATCGACCTTTTAAACAACAAAATCCTGACTGTAATAGCCAGGGTTTATCAAGATTTTTCAAGGTTTAATGTCTATAAAAACGTTTCTCTACGTCTTCACAGTATCCTCTTAATATCATATCTTTACCGTTAAGGTTTGAAATGAGAAGCAATTGGATAGTAAACCTAGGTAGGAAATTAAGTTCAATTAGATTACTAATTCAAACACCTACTGTCTCTGGCTGTTATTTATTTTTAAGAGTTAGGATTTATTAAGTTAAGAGTTAAAAACAATTTTGCTTAAAACTCGTAACTAACAAATGATAACTCAAAATTGGTCTAAGTCAACTATTTTTTCGAGTCAATCAATTTTGGATTTTGGATTAACGTGGATTTCTACAATTTGAACCTCACCCCTTCCCCTCTTCTTATTAAGGAAAAGGGATATCTATTAGAAACCGGGTTTCTATAATTTCAAAAATTCACGAGTTTAGATATTTAGATAATGGATTTAATCTAAAATCCGTTGAGGATGCGTTTTGGGGGAAGAGAATCTACACCCCAACGCCAGTTCCTACAACGGAGCGCCATTTGCTATAACCGAGGGAACCTCGGCAACGCAATGGCTTGGGAACCTCCCTTCGGGTAAGGCTAACGCCTCGCTTAGTCTGACGACTCACTTCGTGAACGCTAACAGCAGTCGCACTCTGCGAGAAAGCTTCGCTTACATGGGGGAAACCCCCCTTCTGC
>CAKZYM010000463.1 GCA_937884685.1 uncultured Calothrix sp. | reverse complement strand
TCTTGCTAAGAAAGAATAATTACAAATTATGCGGCTAATTGATACTTATATATAATACTATTTTTTATTCTGTAGCGCGGATAACTGACATAACGTCACTAGTTCTAATTCAGATTCATATTAATTGTCCCGTTGCATCGGTTTAAAATAAAAAACCGCAGAGGACACAGAGGAAGAATGAAAAAGATGAATTGTCTATGATTTCTATACAAACGGATTTGATATAAATCATATTTAAAATAAATAAAGACGTTGTACTACAACGTCTCTACATTCAGGCAAAATAAATTGTTTTACTGTTCACTGCTGACTGTTCACTGTTCACTGTTAACTGTTAACTGTAAACGTACCCACACTATCCTGAAGACGCTGGGAAATTTCTACGGTTTTTTGTAGTGAATTTGAAACTTGTTCGGAGGAAATTGTAGTACGTTGCGAAATATCAGCAATGTCTTTCATCAAGTGACTAACTTCTTGAGATGTTTGTACTTGAGATGCTGTAGCTTCGGAAATTGATTTTACTAAGCTGTCAATTTGTCGCGAAACCTCTAAAATTTCCTTCAAGGAATACTTCGCTCCTTCAACAACGCGGGTTCCTTCCACAACTTGAGAAACACCAGTTTCCATTGACTCAACTAATTCGCTGGTTTCTCGCTGGATGTTTTCTACTACTTGCTCAATTTCCTTAGTAGCAGAAGCACTTCTAACAGCTAGTTCTCCTACTTCTTCAGCAACTACCGCAAAACCTTGTCCTTCTTCACCTGCTCTTGCTGCTTCAATTCCAGCGTTGATTGCTAACAGGTTAGTTTGCATCGAAATTTGGTTAATTAGTGCTACTACTCGGCTAATTTCTTGAGTTGATTCACCCAAACGCTTCACTTTTTTCGCAGTGTCACCAACTGTTTCTCGCAAATGAACAATGTTTTCTACAGTTAAATCCATTGCTTCACCGCTTTGTGATGCAGTATTTGCAGCAGAATTAGCAACAGTAGCAGCTTCGTGGGCATTTTTTGCTACTACTTTCATCGATTCGTTCATGCTATCAACAGCATCTAAGGTACGACCAATTTCTGAAGCTTGGGTTTTAGCTTCTTCTGCTAATCTGCTAATAGCGTTGGAGTTAGAACCCAGAGAATCATTAACCTCAGAAGCTGATGTTTTGACTTCCGTAACAATTTCTCGCAAACTCTCAACGATGGAGTTGAAGAAATCCGCAACTGTACCAATTTCACCTTCTATTACCTCAGCACGTACTGTTAAGTCTCCAGATGCTGCACCTTCTATATCGCTAAGCAGTTCTAAAAGCTGCATTTGCAATGTTTCTTTCTGTTGTCTTTCTTGTTCCGAACTGCTTTCGGCTGTTTTACGTTTTTGCTGTATTTGTTGTAAAAGTTCTGCTTGCTCCAAAGCATAACCAGTTTGAATCGCAACCTGCTTAAACAAATTGACTTCTATCTCTTCCCAAGAGCGAGTGCTACCACAATCATGAGCTACAAATAAACCGTATAGTTTGTTGTTGACATAAACTGGTGCTAATAAAAATGCTTTCACATCCAAATCTTTTAGTTGCTCTAAATAAGATTCAGTCAAACGCAAATCTTGAATATTTTCTACTGTTTTGATGCTGCCAAATTCATACTCATCGGGGTATTCTGTAACTTGATAGGGGTCATTTACTTTTTTCCCTAAGACAGCATTCAAACTATAATCTACAGATTCGGCGACTATCTCTCCAATAGATTCATTTAAGTGATAAAAAACTACCCGATTTACTTGCAAAGTTTCCCTGGTACTTGTAACTACTGTATCGAGAATTGTTTGTGAATTGAGAGTTTCTCGGATACGGGTGGTAATTTGGCTTAACTCTAACGCTACTTGAGTTTCTGCTTGCTGACGACGGACTTGCTCGTCAATTTTCTCAGCCATCGTGTTAAAACTAACCGCTAAATCACCAATCTCATCGGTCGCAAAAACTTCAGCCCGAGAAGTGCGATCGCCATTTGCAAATTTCTGTGCGGTTTCTTGCAGATTTTCGATAGGGTGAATCATCCCTCTACGTAAAATTACTGCCCAAAAGCCAATAAAGACTAATGCGATAAAGATAATCAAAGCTTGCAGGAACAAACTTTGTGTTAGTAAACCATTGATTTCTGTTTCAGGAGTTCCCCGTACCAAAATTGCTGGAGGTTGCTCGGAATAGACTGGTTCATTTCCTTCTACTCCTTTTTGACTGGGAACTGCTTTTGCTGCGACTGTATAATTAGTTCTTCCTACGCTGATACGGTCGGTCTCAACTTTACCTTCTTTTTGTGCAGTTCTTTCTAAAAAAGATATACCCGACGGAGGTAAAGGAACATTAGGTGTAGCTCGATTAATATTTCCTTGGGAATTATTTTGAAGAGATGTAGCTAATTCAAATTCTCCTGTAGGTTGTCTTAAATAAACAGCACTATAACCACCATCAAAAGCTTTCAAAGTACTTTTAACAATCGCATCTTTACCGTTAACAATATCTCCAGCAACCAAAGCACCAATAACCTCTTGAGTTTGAGGATTTCTTACAGGTGTTACGGTGTAACGGATTAAAGCATCTTGATTATCAACACCTTCTGGTAAGAGTGGTTTTTCTTTGCTTAATTCCGATGCTTCAACAATTGCACTAGCTTTGATTTGCTGACCATCTTGTAAAGCTTGATTAACTAAACCATTCAGACCGAAAGTCTCACCTGTACGGTCTGAATTTGCATTTACAACAATTTTTGAATCTCTACCTACAAGAGTTGCATATTCAATATTTCTAGCTTCGATTTCATTCTGTAAAATTTGCTTGACAGAAGCGTTCAAATTTCTACTCAAGCTACGATTCGAATCATTTAGAATCGCTGCTCTAATAATCGCAGGATTATCTGATTGTCCCCGAAAGCCGAAGCCCATTTGATTAATCTTGATATTGTAATTAATATCCGATACAGCAAGTTCTGACTTAGCTTGTTCGCGTAACTGATATCGCAAACCTCGGGTAATAATTAAAGTACCTACGATACCCATTCCCAAAATAGATACTAATTGACAGAAAATTAAAGCAATTAATTGTTTACGGCTAATTGGTAAGTTATAAAACTTTTTTAACCAAGGATTGTGCGTTTTCGACGAAGCTGTTTTAACTTGTCTAGTTTGTGGCGATACTTTAAAAGTATAATTCATTGCTTTGGCTGGTGATTTTGTTAGAGAAGTATCTGAAAATATTTAATGATATTGGCTGGATAACTATTAACTATAATCCGCTCTAAAGGATGTAAGTAAGTAAATTTCAAACAAAATTTAGCAATATTTTATTTGTATAAAAGGATTCAAAAAAATGACTAGAATTCAATATGAATTTATACTATATATGCAGATATCAATTTAACTGAGGTTAGAGTTTTATAATTATTTACTTCAGCCACTCTTATATTTACTATTAAACCAATAAAAGTGGTTAAACTATGATTTCTCTAATAAACGATTAAAATGCATGCTTTAATACAACCTCTCTAAGCGAAAACAATCTGAATAAACAATAATGATCTTAGAGTAATTCAAAATTTGAAACTGTCTTTATTTTCATTAATTTACAGTATTACAGTTGAAATCTATGTATATCAAATAACTCAGTTAATAGAATCAGGTCAACAATTATGAAAATAGATTTTAATGTTCAGTAACTACACTCTGTTTACAATCATTATGGCTTAACAATCAAGCAGATAGCTGTAAGCTTATTTTAAAGATATTCTTTTTTTAAGTAAATTTTCTAATAAGGAAATGTATATATTTGAAATTTTGCGACCGTTTAACAAAAATTACATGACCTTTAGTTATTATTCTGCTCTTGCTCTATAGATTCTATTAGAAACCTTACTAGATAAAGATACAAGTTTTGCATTTATTTAGTGTATAAATTACATCTAGTATTACGCTAGCGCTTTTTGCGGCCTGTTTAAAAGGAAATACTCATAGAAAGATTTTCAAGCCAAAACAGTATGTAGCAAAAAACCCGATATAAATAATACCGGGTTTGCTTATTATTCTATGATTAAATAGTATGCTCAATTATAGTTAAAAAATTAATACTTACAATATCTGTATTTTTAAATGTTATAAACTCATTTTCATCGCTAACACCACCCTTCTTTCCTACTCCCTATTTACTGCTCCCTGTTCCCTATTCTCTATAAGTTATTTAGAAATCAATCAAAACTGATTCCCATACAATTAAAAAACTGAGTTACAAGTTGTAAATCAATCAACTTATAACTCATACAATTCCATCATTAATTATTACTTACTCCAACTACAGGAAAAATAATTTCGTCCAAAGTTCGGAGTAATTCTTGCTCGTTATACGGTTTCGAGAAATAAGCTTTAGCACCTAACTGCATTGCTAATTGTCGGTGTTTATCGCTACTACGAGAAGTTAGCATCGCAACGGGTATATTTTTGAAATCGTTGTTTGATTTGACTCGACCCAAAAAGCCGTAACCGTCTACCCGAGGCATTTCTATATCGCAAATTACGGCCTGTACGCTCAAACCACTTTGAAGCTTTTCTAAAGCGTCTTGACCATCCTTTGCTTGTTCAACTAAATACCCACCTTTCTCTAAAGTTAAAGCTAAGAAACGGCGGACGTTAATTGAATCATCGACGATTAAAATCGTACCTTTACCCTTACTTACATGTTCTACAGCTTGTTCTTCTGTTTGATTTAGGAAAGCTGTTTTTAACCTTGTTGATGGTAACTGATTGTTTTGAGGGGTGCGTTCGTTAGTAGCTATCCAGTAAAGTAGCTCCCCAACATTAACTAAAGCTACTACCCTACCATCACCAAGAATAGTACAGTTGTTAAAGCCCGAAGGTAAAGAAATATCTCCTTCAACACGACGAATTGCAACTTCCATTTCTCCCCAACAACGGTCAATTTTGATTGCTACTAACTGATTGTCGTTTTTCACAATCAACACGCTCATAGCATTAATTGCTGGAGGAGTTTCTAAATCGGGGTTGTCATAGCGAGGACAATTAAACTGTAAATACTCACCAAGTCCAATCAAAGGTAAAGTCTTTCCTTGCCAGTTTAGAACTTCACCACCACCAACAGGGAAAACCTGTTCTTCATCAAGTAAGAATATTTCTTCAACTACATCAGTAGGAAAAGCAAGTAACATTCTACTGTTTTCTACCAATAAAACTCGCGAAACCGAGAGCGTAAATGGCATTGATAGCGTAAAAGTAGTCCCAATTCCTGCTTCTGTATCGACTTTGATGTCTCCCCGGACTTGTTTGAGGTTGTTACGAACCACATCCATTCCCACACCCCTACCGGATAAGCTTGTAACTTCATCGGAAGTGGTAAATCCTGGCTCAAAAATTAACGATAATATTTCCTCATCGCTAGCTTGATTAATCAAAGATTCATCCAACCCCATTCCGATAGCGCGGTGACGGATTTTATCTAAAGAAATACCGTTACCATCATCGCGCATAGTAATTATGGTGCGATTTGAACGGTTAGCGGCTTTGATTTCAATTAAACCCTGTTCTGATTTACCTTGCTGTTTTCTGGTTTCGGGATTTTCAATTCCGTGGTCAAAAGCATTTCTCAGCAGGTGCATCAAAGGGTCGTTTAAAGCTTCTAAAATGCTCCTTTCAATTAAAATATTACCGCCATCTATTTTTAATTGAGCATTTTTGCCGTATTCTACACACAAATCGCGCAAAGCTCTGGGAAAGCGGTCGGTTAAATCAGATAGCGGACGCATCCGTACTTGAGTTAACTTACGCTGTAATTGCTTTGAAGTTTTATTTAATTTCCGGGAAATATTATCCGTGTCGTCAAGGCTAAGCTGAACGTCTGTCGTCACCTCTTGCACCATGACGATAGTTTCCATCACTTCCTGGGAAAGCAGGTTCAACTCGTTGTAGCGGTCCATTTCTAAAGCATCAAATCCATTATTGATACCTTGCGAATCGTAACTCTGGCTGCTATCAATATCTTCCACATCTCCCGGAACCAGCGCCAGAGTTTGAATTGTGGATTTTACCGTAGTTTGAGTAGATATTTTATCGTATGCAGTACGTAGGTGTTGATTTTCCCGTTCCAGAACTTGTACTCTTTGACCGAGATTGCGAACTAATTTACGCAATCTTTCCATTTGTAAGTTTAGTCCGTTGCGTTGAATAATTAGTTCACCAAATAAATCGTTGATTTCTTCAAGTTGCTTGGTAGGAACCCGCACCGTATTTTCTACCGATTCGCTTTTGGAAGCAGCTACTGGTTCGGGTTTGCGCTCGACAAATGTTTGGTAATCGGTGGTGGGAATTTCTTGAGTGCTTGCGGGGGTATGTACTTCAACCTCATCAAATTCGGAATCAGCACTTTCCTGAGCAAAAGCAGCTTCCAACGCTTCAAAATCAGCAGTAATTACATCGTCAACAAGCCAATCTTCTTCGTTCTCTCCTAATAATTCTAATTCAGCTTCTTCTGCTACTTGCTGTATTTCTTCTTGTACTTCTTGTATCTCTAACGATTGCGTAGCATCTTGTTCCAATTCCACTGGTAAAACAGCTTGTTCGGATTGCGTTTCCCCCAATTCCAACTGTGTAGGTAAACTTTCAATCTGAGAAGTCAAAACCAAAGCTTGAGAGCGTCTCCAACCAGCAAGAGCAGCATTCGTAATTTCTGCAATTTGTTCTGGTGGTGCAACTTCCAAATGATATTGAACTGATTCGCAATAGCTGCTAAAAGCCTGTAATTGCAGCATTTCACCCAAACCAGCCAATTCAGCAGCCATTATAGACACTTCTTCTTTCAAACAAGGCTGCTCGGTGTCAGCTACTACTGACTCCAGACGCTGCAAACAGCCTTCTACTTCCGTTTCAAACAACAATGGAACAATATCTTGACCGTCTTCTGGAGACAGCATCGAAGAAGCATCTTCTGGAGTGGGATCTCCCAAACGCTCGTGCAACTCCTCAAACACTGGATAGCAGAAGCTTGCTAACCACTGCTCTTCTAAATCATGACCTTCTGAGTGTAATTCTACTATTTGCCGCAGCCAATCCACGCCGGAAAGAAGTAGACTTTGTAACTGGGTATCTACTTCTAAAGAACTTTTCCTGGTTTTAAGAACTTTGAACGAATCTTCCAAACGGTGGGCCAAATCGCTCAACGAGCGAAATCCCATCATAGCCGCCCCTCCTTTAATGGAATGAGCGGCCCGAAGTGCTGCGTTTATCTTTTCCAAATCGATGCGGTTGCTGGTGTCGATTTCTAGCAATACCCCTTCAATTGTATTGAGGTAGTCGCTAGCTTCCTCCAGAAACTGCATCTGGATTTCAAATTCTTTGTCCTGTGACATATTATTTGTCCCTAGCCATTAGTCATCAGTAATTAGTTGTTAGTTGTAAGTCGCTGAATTTTGGATTTACGAATTTGGATTTTGGGTTTTCTTGGTCATTTAAAGTGGCTTGAACAAGCTACCTAAGAAAACAGATGCTTGCTGATTTGATGGAAAAGGATATTTTGTAATATTCCAAAATCCAAAATCTAAAATCGGCTTAGTTATTAGTTATTTATAACCACAAACTGCTCAAGCTAGTAACCAATTACTCCTGACTAACCTTGAATGTACCGACACTTTCTTGTAATTGTTGGGAAATTGCAACGGTTTGTTGCAACGATTCGGAAACTTTACGAGAAGAACTACTAGTGCGCTGTGAGACAGCAGCAATTTCTTTCATCAAAACACTAACTTGGTGAGATGTTTCTACACCGCGATTTGTAGTTGACGAAATCGACTGTACCAAGTCATCTATTTGGCGCGAAACCTCTAGAATTTGACTTAAGGACAGCTTAGCATCTTCCACAATGTGCGTCCCTTCAACTACTTGAGATACTCCTAGTTCCATTGCTTGGACAACATCAGTTGTTTCCCGCTGAATATTTTCCACTATTTGTTCTATTTCGTCTGTAGCAGCAGCACTTCTTGCTGCAAGTTCCCCTACTTCTTCAGCTACTACTGCAAAACCCTGACCTTCTTCACCAGCCCGTGCTGCTTCAATTCCAGCATTAATAGCTAAGAGGTTAGTTTGCATGGAAATTTGGTTAATCAGTGCGACAACGCGAGAAATTTGCTGTGTAGATTCACCTAAACGCTTAACTTTTTTAGCAGTTTCTCCTACAGTTTCTCGTAAACCTAAAATGTTCTGTACCGTTAATTCCATTGCTTTACCAGAATCAGTCGCGGTACTCCTAGCAGTATTGGCAATTGTTGCAGCCTCTTGAGCATTTTCCGCAACTGCTTGCATTGATTGCGTCATTTCATCAACAGCATCGAGAGTGTTCGTGATTTCTGCAGCTTGGGCTAGTGCTTCATCTGCTAATTCGCTAATTGCACCAGAGTTGTCACCAATAGCTTGATTCACCTTGGTTGCTGAGCTTTTTACCTGGGTGACAATATCGCGCAAACTTTCCACAATCGAGTTGAAAAAGTCCGCAACTGTACCGATATCTCCAGCAGTAACGTCAGCACGTACCGTCAAATCACCTTGGGCTGCACCTTCGACTTCACTGAGCAACTCAATCAACTGCATTTGCAGTTCTTCTTTTTGATGTCTTTCGTCTTCAGAATCAGTTTGAGCTGATTGTCTTGCTCTATCAACCTCTTCCAATAGTCTGGCTTGTTCCAAAGCAAAACCGATTTGGGTTGCTAACTGTTTAAACAAATCAATTTCTTGTTGTTGCCATTCTCGTGGAGTTTCACAATTATGGGCAATCAATAAACCCATTAAATTGTCTTGAATCAAAATCGGTGCAACTAAATTAGCTTTGACTGCAAACTTTTCCAACATTTGCACGTAGCAGTCGGCTTTCTTCAAACCAGCATCATCGTAAATATTGGCAATTGCCCGCACGCGACCATTTTTATACATTTGTACTTGACGCTCGCGGAAACAAGGGTCTTCGATATAAGCCCCTTGCATCTTGGGAAATCCAGCGCTTACCGATTCAGAAACCACCGTACCATCCCAAGTTTCGGGATTAAATTCATAAATCACAACCCTATCTGTTTTCAGGGCTTGACGAATTTCTCTAACCGCCGTTTTGTATATATCTTCTAGCTTGAGGCTTCTACGGATACGCAGGGTAATATCTGCTTTTAACTTTTCCCTTTCGGCTTCAGCTTCCTGTTCTTTCACCAAAAGTTGTAGTTGGGATGCCATTTGATTGATGTTGGCACTTAACAGCCCAATTTCATCTGCCGCTTCTACATTCAAACGGGTATCAAATTGACCTTTACCCAATTTTGCAACCGCCCGTGTAGCATCTAAAATTGGCTGTGTAGCGCGTTTTGCCAACCAAGCAGCAATAAATGCCACAGCTACAGCTGTTAATGCCGTTCCTAAAGCGATAGTTAACAGCAAATTTGTTCTTGGTGCAAACGCAGTTGCAGAATTAGCTGTTAAAACTACATCCCAGCCTAAATTTTGAAAGCCCTGTATTTGAATTTGTTGCGGTGATGGTGCATAGCTAGGCAATTGGGCATCTTTAAATGGTTTTCCTATTGCTTCAGGCTTTGCACTCAGAAAGATTTTATCTTCAGCGTCTTCAATGTAATATGCTTCACCGGAATTAGTATAGCTCTGAGTCACGCTATCTAAAGCTTTAGCAGGCATCTTAGCTACGACCACTGAAGTAACTTGCCCGCTCGATGAACTTTTTACTGGAGCCGCAATATAAATATTAAAGTTATTATTAGACTCAGACTCACGAATCGGTTGACTAATAGAGGCTTGGCTATTTTTTATAGCATTCTGAAAATAATCTGAATTACCTTGAGAGTTAAAACTGCTTCCTTGGGATTGAATGATTGCATCTCCATTCAAATTAAAAACTCCAATGCCATCGTATACCTTATTATTGGCATAATTATTTAATACAGTTCTTTGCTGACCCGAACCATTCTGGATAGTTGGCAAATTAGCTATTAGCTGAATATCTTCATACCGCTCAGACATATAACGGTTGATTCCATTTGCTAAAGCCTTTGTCTCAGCTTCCTGTAACTTAGAAACCTTACCTTGCAACGATTGATTTGCAGCAACGAAAGCGCCCATACCTATTACTAAAACTGGAACTGTCACCATTGCGATAGCTACAATAGTGGTTTTAGTACTCAAGCTCAATCGCTTAAACCGAGCCATCAAAGCATTAGAGGAAACATTGCTGGTATTTTCTACAGTCATTTGTGTAGAAGATGGTTGTACTGCATTATCAGTCTTATTAGAAGATGAAATAAGTGATGCCTCCACAGGAGCATCACCACTCTTAGCCGAATCGGTTTTATTAAGCATAAATTAATTGCCCCGGAGTGGTAAATTATTACACTAAACATTGATAAATTCTGTATTACACCCTACTCACTACGGAGATTAGAAGAATGCACTATAGGTTGTGCATCTAATACCAGTAATATTTCTTTTTGTTGAACAATGCATCCGCGTAAATAGGGAACTAAACTAGATGCAACCTGACCTATAGGAGAACGAATTTCCTCACTATTAAATCTGAGAGTACCAATAATTTCGTGTACTACTAAACCCAAAATCATCGATTCAGTGCGAACAACAATTACGCTGTATTGCCGGGGTCGATTCTGGGGGGATTGTAGATTGAGCAGTTTCGGTAAGTCAACTACCCAAAGTATACGACTTCGCCAATTCATTAATCCCAAAATACCGAAAGGCATGTTGGGCATAGATGTTACGGATTCTACAGACACAACCATTGCTTCTTGCGTCTGGTTCATTGATAAAATAGCAGGAGTCTGGGGATTTATAAAAAACTTGAGATAACCATCTCCCAAATTGTTTTGCTCTGGGTTTTGTCCTGCTCGTAAAGTAATGCTTGAATTATTCATTGATTCAAATAGCTACTGATTTAATCGCACGTAAAAGTTCTTCGCGAGTATAAGGTTTTGTAACATAGTAATCAGCACCTTGTCTCATAGCCCACAAACGGTCAATCTCTTGGTTTTTAGAACTACAAATAACAATGGGAACTTTTTGAGTATCTGGATTCTTTTTCAAAGAACGGCAAAGTTCAAAACCACTCATTCCCGGCATTACTACATCAGTAATAATTGCATCGGGTTTTTCTGATTCTAATTTTTTTAATGCTTCTGTTCCACCTGTAGCTTTTATGACTTTATATCCGCTTTCATTCAAAAAATGACTTATTAATTCCAATTCACTAGGGGAATCTTCTACAACTAAAATCGTTCCAAGTAAAGTAAGGCTCATTTTTATATATCCTGAGATAGTTTAAACAGTATCTATTAAAGTAGGTTACTATTATTCGCGGTAAATATTGATATATTAGCTGATATGCTTGAAGACGACCTTTAACAACTCTGACTGTGTAAAAGGTTTAGCTAAATAGCCAGAAGACCTCACCATCTTTGCTTTAGCTCTATCTATGAATCCAGTCCTCCCAGTTACCATAACAATAGGAATGTTTTTAAAAGCCGAATGTCTTCGTAATAAAGAACATAATTCATAACCATCCAAATTTGGCATTTCTACGTCTAATAAAATTAAGTCTGGTTTACTACGAAGAATTTGCATTAATGCTTTTACAGGGTCATTAATCTTAACAACCGAAAACTTATCTTCATCTAAAAAACGTTCTATAGATTTCAAGATAGTTAAGCTATCATCAATACAAGCAACTGTATATAGTCGTTCTTTAGTGTTTTGTGAAACATTTATATTGTTGCTACCTTGACTATCTTCAAAATTTCTTAAATCGGTTGATTGAGGACGGGATTTTTCAACATTAGATGATGGTTTTTCCTCAATCAATAATGGAGCAGTGTTACTAACTAAAGGTGAACCCTTTTCCGGTTTAACTGGTACTTGACTAACACGACGATTTCTCAACCGTTTTTGGACGCTTTCTATTAGAGAGCGTAAATCCAAATGACAGAATGAAGGTAGCTCTGATAAAGGATGTTCGCTCCTAAATTCATAACTTCCTTCTCTTATTGTAAGAAACGATTCTAGTACAACATGCGCTAATTCGTTTATTAAACTTTCTGCTTGATGATAAGTTATATAATCACCATCAACTAACCAGCAAATTGCTTGATAATCTGCTTGATAAATTGACTCTTGTTTATTTTGGTTTTCAAAAAGCATCCGCATTTGTACCCGACAAGAACTATTGAGTGTCGGAATTTGCTGATGCAATCGTTGTAAGTAAGTATCTAACCGTTCAAATAATTTATCTGAGCAAGAAGCATAGGTCAGCCTCCCTTCTTCCATATATATAGACCAGGAGTTAGTCTTCGTAAATACTCTTAAGCAACCTGTAGCACGACGACTGCTAATCTGTGCCAGTAAAGATAGCGGATGAAGTTTCTGAAATATTTTGTAACTATCTATAGGTGTTGTACTCATTTTGTTCTTACCAGTATTAAATTTAATTAAATTCAGTTCAACTGTTACCTATTTGTCTTGCTTATTAGAAAATATTGTTTATATGTTCTTGTTAAAAATAAAACCATATACATTATCTATATATGTGGTATGACATTAGTAAATAAATGTTTATGAGTAGTTTAATTCTCTTTAAAACTATAATTACAGCAATACAACTGACTTGTACTGAGATTAACAGAGATTTTTAGATAACGAGTAAAAAAACTGTGAAGACTACTTAAAGGTACTGAGTATTTTACTTACATAATTTAACCGTTGAAATAAATATATCAGTTCAAAATATCACATTCTAATTGTTGCTTCAGTATTACCACTTAAGTATAGTACAGTTAATTGTTTCTAGAGCTATGGTCGTGATTGTTATAGATAATATATTTTATTCTTGCCATACTTGTATAAAATATTTATGCTTATTAGTTATTTCAGAATAATAAAATACATGAGTAATCATCAAAGATTTCAGCCTTTATATTAAAGTAGGTATCGATAAATATAAAGTTTAAGTTTATACATTACTAAACTTAACATTGTTTTAAATAGCTATCTTTATATATCTATAGAGTTAATTACGAACATTGGAACACTAGTTATTCAAAAAATATCAAACTATAGCAGGTTCGATTTTTATTTGCTATTGACAATAGATTAAATGCATTTCGTACAAATAATTGAGCTACCTTGGATTGCTAATTTTATTTATTAGAAAATAAATAATGTACTTACATAACCTGAGTTCGGGATAAGCTCAAACCTTTATTGTATCGTTGATTGAAAATAGTATTTATAAACGTAATTACGTTGTTTGAGCCATCAATTAGCTGCCAAAATTAGAATTTAACTCCTTAACCCGAACTGACGTTATATACGATTAAAGAAGACGCAATAAAGCTGAAATTAAAAATAAAAGTTGTGATGATATTCAGATAAATCGCAATCTTATCAATGTTCGCATTGCAGTCTAAAATCAATCAAATATCTAAATTTATTCGTAAATTAAGTTTAGCGTAGTGAGGAAAACTGTAAGATTGAAACTGATAAATGATGCTAGTCATGGAAAGAAAAATCTTTAGTAGTAAACTGATAGCAAACATTCTTATACATTTTCTACAACGGTGAACGTACAGTTTTTTAGGGAAGAGTTAAAATTATGTACTACTGAGCGTTAATGAATACTGCTTTATTCAAATTAACTTGTATGTAGAAATAAATTTTTATGCGATTTACAGCAATTAATCTCAGAATATCCTAGACTTAACGTTTATAAAAGTTTACATTTAAAGCCCATATTTATTTATTTATATATATGAATTCTGTTGTATTCATACAAATATTCCCATATTGAGTTCACAGGGAAGGCTACACTAAAGATAATAAAAACTAGTTGAATACATGCTTCTTTTGAAGTGTAAGCACATGTTAAACCAGCTACAAATATTTTGCGGAATACCGGGTATAACTTCTTTAATGGATTTAAGTAGTGAAGATTAAATATTGAACAAATACTTATCTATCAATAGCAAACTCTGCTAGTTCGACAGGAATCTTTGCTTCATTAAATTGTCAAAAATAAAATGCGGATGAAAGGACTTGAACCTTCACGCCCGGAGGCACTAGAACCTAAATCTAGCGCGTCTACCAATTCCGCCACATCCGCATCAGCTTATATACTATACCATAAGATAAAGATTTTTCACATAGCCAATTTCTACTAAAATTTAAGTCCTAGTTCTTGATTTCATAATTTGAAAATTCCGACCGGAGCAGTTAGCTTACATTTACACGGGGTAGACGATGTTTGAAAGAGCAAAGAATTTCCCAAGAAATAGTATTTAATTGAGTAGACCAATCCTCAGCAGTAATCTGTTCTGCACCTTCACAGCCAAGAATAGTAACGATTTCTCCTTCTTCTACATCAGGTATGCTACTAACATCTAGCATTATCTGATCCATAGTGATGTTTCCGATTTGCGGTACTTTCACTCCTCGAATCAAAACTTGCATCTTATTAGAAAGATTGCGTGGTACACCATCAGCGTAGCCAATTCCGACAACAGCTAAACGCATTTGCTTCCCAGCCACAAAAGTATGTCCGTAACTAACACCAGCACCTTTTTCAATCGTCTTCACATGAGTAACCCGCGCTTTGACTTCTAAAACTGGCTGTAGCTCAATAGTCGAGCGCAGATGAGGTGATGGATAAAAACCGTAAATCGCCAAACCCACACGCACCATATCGTAATGCAAAGAATTATCGCTCAAAGTACCAGCCGAATTGGCTAAATGCAAACAAGGTAATTCTATTCCCACATCTTTGAGAAGTGCGATCGCACTTTCAAAACGCTGATGCTGCAAGTCCATCACGGTTCTATCAGGACTATCGGCAGTAGCCAAATGAGAGTAAACGCTTTGTATATTAAGATGAGGCAAGCGGTCAACTAATTGAACAAATTCACTACAATCTTGCCAAAGAGTACCTAAGCGAGACATTCCGGTATCTAACTTGAGATGGACTTGTAAGGCTGAATCAAAATTTATCGTTTCTAAAATATCAGAAAATATCAAGGCTTGCTTGCAATTGCAAAGTGTAGCTTCTAGTTTCCACCGAGCAATTGCTTCAACTTGTTCTGGAGTATAGGTTGCACCCAAAACTAAAATCGGTGCTTTAATCCCAGCTTCTCGTAACTCGATTCCTTCTGGAACTGTAGCTACACCCAGCCAACTAGCTCCCGCTTTTAAAGCTGTTTGAGCAACACTAACTGCACCATGTCCGTAAGCATCAGCTTTTACCACAGCCATAAACTGAGTTTTTGCCCCTAACAACTTACATATTTGAGCTATGTTGTTAGACAATGCTGCTAAATTAATTTCAACCCAAGCACGTTGGCTTTTCCAAGCATAACTATCGGAAGAAACAATCGAACTAACAGTTTTATTCTCTTCGTGACTCAACATTGATTCTCTCCAATTCAAACCACTTCCATACAGCAACGCTTAGCCGAATAATTTCTATATTTTTTTATATTGCTTTTCACACAATAAACGGCTCGGCTGGATTAATTTGGAAGTTTAGCGTTACTCACCTAGAGAATACAAGTAATGCAGTCGTTAATTCTTAATATATTATTTTCCGCGAATATCCAGTTTTACCTTGACATTGCTTTACTGATATAAGCGGTTCTAAAAAAAGCTTTCTAAATGTATCAATTAAACTCAGCTAGCGAATTAGATTGGATTCGTGTTAATATATGTAAAACTAATACCTTGAGCGACTATCAATGGGAAAGGTTTTAGTCTTAAACGCTTCTTACGAACCGCTCAATATCACGAGCTGGCGACGCGCTGCAATTTTGCTGATTAAAGGAAAAGCGGAGCGGGTAGAACACAATGGTAAATATATTTACTCTGGTTTTCCGCTTCCAACCGTTATCAGGTTACGCTATTACGTCCGCGTTCCTTATAAAGAAATTCCTTTAACCCGTCGAAATATATTGCATCGCGATGGTCATACTTGTCAATATTGCGGATATAAGGGCGATGACTTAACACTAGATCATGTAATCCCGCGTTCGCGTCGTGGAGGCGATAGCTGGGAAAACATCGTTACAGCCTGTGTCCGCTGTAACGTCAAGAAAGGAAATCGAACGCCAAAAGAAGCTCAAATGCCATTGCACCATGCTCCGCGCAGACCTTATAGTAGTCTCTACTTTGAGGTTAGCAAGCATCTTAAAAGTGGCTTGCATCAAGAGTGGCAAAAATATGTAATTGGACTTTGACATTAGCTTGATTGTCATAATCTAGGCGCAGTAATTGCCGTCTTGAAGGCACTAGTTAAGATGCAACCTATCGGCAGGCTTACGAGCTTAAAAAAACGAGCAACAATTTTAAAATTGCCGTTACAGTTTTTGCGTCTAACTTTACCGTGAAACATCTGGCAAAATTTGTCTATCACTTTTCTAGGGTGATGAACGTCTCCCCTATGGAAGTGACGCAACCTAAATCTGTCAGACACGAAAAGTCCAGCTATAAGAACTTTAACATTCTACATCATGTTTAAAAAACGGCAAGTAGGGTGCATCTAAATTTAAATATCGTAAGGCATCATAATATTGTATTGACTTTTTCAGTTTGGATTAAGTCAAGATAATTAAGCAAATTAAAAATAACATAAGTTTCCTCAGCGCTTATCAAACTATCTTTTTCTTACTTCTTACCATTTAGGCTGTTCAGGACACAGTATAATGTGTTTGTGCGAGCTTAATTAAGTTGTTTTCAGCAATGAAAGGTTTTTCA
>CAKZYM010000462.1 GCA_937884685.1 uncultured Calothrix sp. | reverse complement strand
AATTCACTACCAATATTCCAAGCTTCCCAAGGTAAACGTTCTAATTCTAAAGAGTTGCAAGTTAAGAAAATATTCGCATTTGGGATTTTAGCAATTGCAGAGCGGATTTGATATAGTTCAGCACTGCGTAACCAGTGACGAAATTCATATAAAAACTTTGTTTCTGCTTCCACTAACTTAGCACGCCAATCTATGGTCGGTGGTGCTATAGTTCCGATATCGGCTACTTTTCCTCTGAACGAACTTTTATAAAATTTAAGATAACATTGTTGCCATTCGTGATACAAATTAGAAATTGTTTGAGGATAAGTTAAGGTAGCATTAAGCTGTTGACCATCACCCCAAGCAAGTTCAAATTAACAAGTTTTTTCGATTAGTTGGATTTTGAGGTTGAAATTAGACATGAGGAATTGGGGATTGTTTTATTTTGGTCGCAATACCCTATAAGGGTATCGCTAAAGTTACTAAGCCTACCTACGTAGGCTAATATTCTTCTAACCCCCTGCCACGGCGGGTTTTGTAAATGTAGCCGAGGCAGTGCGTTGCCGAGGAACACGACGGTTGTAGCAACTGCCGTCCAGATTTATAGTCTGAGGGTAGCGTTGCATTTTACGAGATTATTCAAAAAAGTTTACAACCCATTACCAATCAATACAAAAGGTGCCCAATAATAAGGATGAGCAAAAGTTTTTGATTCGTACTTTTTACCTGTTGATGGAGATGTGTTTTCTGGAATTACACCACCGGCTCTTTTAATATCATCCACAGTCACATCTTTGTTATAAAGTAACTGTAATTGAGCTAATCTCATTGCTTCGGCTTTGGTAATTCGTTGTTTATTTTCGGCGAGATTTTTGTAGAAATTTTGCATTAAATCGCTGGTGCTATTATCAGCAACTTGCCATAATGAAGCGATGACTGATTTTGCTCCTTTATTCATAAAAGAATAAGCTAGACTTGCTATTTCTACACCATCTTGACGTTGACTAGCGAGTGCTGTTTGACAAGCGGAAAGTACTACTAAATGAATATTACTTAATCCTGCTAACTTTTGAATTTGAGATATTGTTAATTTAGGTATATCTGAATCCCCATTCCCATTTCCTTTTCCTAATAGCAAGTATGATGATTTTTTCTTTCCAGGAACAAATTCACCATGAGTTGCAAGATGTAAAATATTGTTTCCTGTAAGATTATTCCGTAAGGTTTCATAATCAAAGGATTCGTTGAGATATTCTTTTCCTGGATAAATTCCTTTATCCCTTTTACTACTTCTCACAATATTGTCTACTTCAGTTGGTACGTTACTTAAAGCAGAGAAACCACCTACAGCGTTTGATACTCCCATTGCTAAAACTTTTGTATCTTCAATTTTTGCAGGAAGTTTAGCCTTTGTATCGGTTAAGTCTGCTGACAGTACGTTATAAACCGTGTAATTCTCTATTAAATATCTTTCACCGTCGTACAATGCACTCATGGGAATGTAACGAGTAACTCTATCGAGAGCGAATACCAGATTTTTGACTTTATTCTGCTTTAATTCTGCTTCCAAAGGTTTGATTAGCCAGCTATATAGTTTTTGACTGACAGGTTTAATTTTTGCGATATCTTCGGTACCACAATAAGCACGTTTTTCGCAATCTTCCATCAATTGACGAAATTGTTTGACAGTACTTCCTAATTCATCGCGAGATACTTTGACTTCAAACTTTTTGGCAGCATCACCGGAGTATAATAACAGCCAAAGCTTATCTTCCATCACCAACGGGTAAATCATTACAGTACCCGGTTGGGATTTAACAATTTCGGTCGCTTTGGGACTACCGGGACGAAATGTATTGGGGTCTTTTGAAATGCGATCGCGAATTTCAGATTCGATTTCGTCCAAGTCTTTATTAAATTGAGTCAGTAAAGCTTCACGTCTATCGTAAAGTTGACTTTTCTCCTTACAATTAGTTTGTTCGCATTCCCTAATCCGTCTGGATAAAGCAATAATTGATTCGCTTTTAGTTTGAATCTTTTTCTCTTGCTCTGTTAGAGGAACTTCAGGTTTGATGGTATCAGTTTTACCTTCAGCAAAATCCCGAATTTCCTGAATTTTCAATAAATCTAATACCTGTGTTGCTTCTGCTTGTCTTCCTTGAGAAATCAACAATTCTGCTAATTCGCGATAGATATCAGCGGTTTTAGTACCTTTAAAATCAATTACCGTATCCAAAAAAGAATTTTGTAACTCCGGTGGTAAACCTTCAATTCCCCGACGAATTTTTTCAATTCCGTTGATTGCTTTTTTGTAATAACCGATAGCAACGTTGTTTTGATTTAATTTACGATAAACTCTACCCAAACCAGCATAAATTCCGCAGTTACTACCAGTTGTTTTTTCAGGGGTTTGAATTGCTAGTGCTTTTTGATATGCTTTAGTTGCTTCAGAATTTCTACCAAAATTGTAATGTAAGTCTCCTAAAAGACCAAGTGCATTTTTTTCAAAGACGGGATTTTCAACTTTTCTGGAAAACTCTAAAAACTTTTGGGCTGAATTCATCGCATTAGCATCATTCATCGAGCTACCATAACCAAGACTTAACATCCGATGAGCGAAAGCTTGTAATTGTGGAACTTTGATTCGTTGGAATATTATTAAAGCTTGTTGGGATAATTCTACAGTTCTTTGTGGTTCACCTTGAGAAAAATAATTACCTGCCAGAGCTAATAATGCTATACCTTCGCTGCGACGGTTTCTTAGTTTTTGCGCTGTTGCGAGCGCTTTTTGGTAGTAATCGCGGCTTTTTTGGTAGTCTCCTAAGCTGCTGTAAATATCGCCTAAATTGAATTGAGGAGAAATTAACAAAGGTGGGCTTTTTAATTTTTGAGCAATCTTTAAACTTTGCTGCGTTAACTCTAAAGCTTTTTGATAATCTTTGAGTGAAAAGTAGTAATAACCAAGATTATTTAAAGCGTTTGATTCCAATTGCGGACTTTTTAATTCTCGTGCTATTTTCAATCCTTGTTCAATCGAATCCTTAGCTTTGCTATATTCACCAACGACTCGATAAGCGTTACCTAAAATAGTTAGATTTTCTGCTTCTTTATCGCGTTGATTAATCTTTCTTGCTCGTGTTAGATACGGTTGAGCTAATGCAATAACTTTTTGATAATTTCCTAATCGCTCGTAGATATCGCTCAGGAAAAGTGAAGCTGATACTTCTGTCAAAAAATATTTACTTTGTCTTGATTTTTGTAAAACTTTTTGCCCTGTTTCTATCCCTTGTTCGTATTTACCTTGAACCATATATACTCTAGTAAGGTATAAAAAACCTAATAATTCATTATTAAAATATCCATTTTCTTGTGCCAACTTTATTATTTTTTTTGCAGTTTCCTCAGCTTTAACTGTATCTCCTGCAAAATAATAAATGCTACTTAAGTAAGTCAAAGCAAGGTGTTTGTAACTCCCAAGATTTTCTTTTTCCGTCACAGCGTAAGCTTGCTGTGCAAATTCCAGTGCTTTTTGATATTTACCTTGTTCCTGATAAATATCTGTAAACATACTCAAAGCATCGTATTCTAAGTTAGAATTATTCAACTTTTTCGCAATAGTCAAAACCTGTTGAGCATATTCTAGAGCATCGGAATAATTTCGCTGTTTGTTGTATAAACCGCTCAATTTTAGTAATGCTTCTGCTTCTTTTTCAGGTTTCTTAATTTGTTTGGCAATGCTTAAAGCTTCTTGGGATAATTCAATCGCTTTTGATAGATTATCAAAAGGATTATCGTATAAGTCAGCTAAATGAAGCAATGCTTGTATTTCAGATTCTGGTTGGTTTATAGATTGCGCTTTTTTCAAAGTCTGTTGAGCTAAATCTAACGCTTTATTGTACTCCCCTAAGTCTCGATAAGTAAAACTTATTCCCTGTAAAATGAAAACTTCATATATTCCAGCCATTTTTTGCTGGAATGGTGATAGTTTACTAATTTCAATTTGTCTTAATATAGCTAAAGACTGTTGATATGCTTCCAATGCTTTTTGATGGTTTCCTATATTATCGTAAGCACTACCCAAAAGCATTAATGCTCTGAATTCTGTCCATTTATCTTTTTGCTTTCTGGCAATTTCTAGTCGTCTAAGCTCGATTTCAATATCTTTCTTAAAATCTCCTCTTTGAGTATATATTGTGTTTAGAGATGATAAAGCCGATGAATCAATATTCAAATCTTCAATTTCTTTGGCAATACTAAGAGCTTGTATCAATACTGTTTCCGATTTCTGATAATCTTTCAATGAAATGTAAGCTTTACCAAGAGAATCTAAAGCTTGAGCTTCATATTGTCGCTTATTTAATTCTCTTGCCAAATTTACAGCTTCTTGTGCTAAATCTCTAGCACGAGCAGGTTTTTTATTGAGAATATATGTATTCGCAAGCGAATTTAGAATATCAAGTTCATCATCACGAAACTGGTTTTTTCGTGCAAGTGCTAATGCTTCTTCTCCAGCTTCCGCAGCACGTTTAAAGTTACCTTGGTTAAAGTATACCGATGCTATTTCTTTTAACGCTAGCACTTCTACAACCGGGTTATCTGCTTCACGACTTAACAGTTTAGCTTTTTCTAAAAATTTCAAAGCACGGGGATAGTCATTTAAGAAAAAATATGTTTTTCCTGTATTAAAAAGAGTACTGCTAGCTTGATACTTATCTCCGATTTCTTCTTGAATATTCAAAGCTTGTTTTAAAAACTCTAAAGCTTTAGTATCTTTATCGAAGCCATAACTATAAACTAGCCCGATTCTTTTTAAGTTTTCAGCTTCACCTTTTCTATCTTTTACTTCACGATGAATACTTAAGGCTTGCTCTAACAACTCTAAAGCTTTATTAGATTCCTGCTTCACAGCATTAAGCCAGCCAATATTTTGTAGAGTTTCTCCTTCACCTTTTCTATCTTTCAACTCTCGACGAATAACCAAAGCTTCTTGTAATGCTTTATCAGCTTTATCATTTTCGTTCAAGTTCGTATAAACTTTACCCAAATTATTTAAAGTCTCAGCAATTCCCGCTCTATCATTTTGCGATCGCCTTAATTTCAATACTCGCTGATAAACTGACAACGCTTGAGAATCTTGTCCCCGACGATATAACTTCACCCCTTCCTCGAATAGCTTATCTGCATCTGCTGTAGAGTTTTGAGCTAGCAACGAGGGATTTTGAGCTAATAACCGCGTCTGGGTTTCCCCGTATACTGGGAGACTCAGTGAAAGTATTGCAGTAACGGACATCAAAGCAATTAATTTTAAGCGGGAATACATAAATCAACCCCTCACAGGATATTAATAGTTTACATATAACGCTAGTAGTTATACTGAGATAGTAAAAGACTACTACGTTACGTTTATGTATATATCTGGAGGTTTGGGGGGTTATGCAATTGTCGCAATACCCTATAAGGGTATCGCCAGGCTTTGCAAATGTAGCCCCAGGCTTATAGCCTGCGGGCAACTGAAGATAGATTTATTATTCTTAAACAAACAAACGCGACACCGGACAAACAAAATTCGGTAACATCGGTGAAGTTAAATCATCAGCAACAAACAAAGTTTCAACTAACTTTAAAAGCGCTTTATCCCGTCGATAAACCTCAACTTGCTGCAATCTCCAATCCAAAATCCAATATTCTTTTACTCCCCTAGAAGCATATAATTTCAACTTTACTTCTCTATCTCGACGTTGATTTTCAACACCTTCAGAAAGCACTTCAATAACTAATTCCGGCGCACCTGTTAAATGTCCCGCTTCATCAAGTAACATTG
>CAKZYM010000461.1 GCA_937884685.1 uncultured Calothrix sp. | reverse complement strand
CATCGGATAATAGATAGTTTGATAGATTTATTATTGGGAGTTAGGAGTTAGGAGTTAGGAGTAATGAGTTAATTAATATTATTAGCCTTTAAGATTTAACCTATTTCAGTTTCTATATTATTTCTTGCTATTTTCTCTTTTGTCTCTTGCATAAATTGGGTGAAGTAAATATTATCTCGCTGCAAAAAAGTTTCTAATATTTTCTTTCTTGCTGCAAAGTATTCTGTGTCGGGTACCCAAATATATTCTTGACGAATTGCTTGAGTATATTTACAATATTTTGCAGGATTACTACCTAAAATTGCTAAATCTGCATCTAATAGTATTTGACCATCAAAATCTGTATTTGAAGCATAATGATTTTTGGTTTGTAATATTAACTTTTTAACGTTTTTAATAACATCAGATGGAATCGATAGCGATGAAAGAATTTCCATAGCGTATTCAGCACTTTTTTCTTCGTTATCTTTTGCTTTAGTGTCGTAAACTATATCGTGAAACCAAGCTGCAAATTTAACGGTTGTGGTTTCAAAAATTTTTGTTTGAAATTCTAAAGATTCAATTACTTCTAGAACATGGTGAATATGTTTTAAATTGTGATAGTAGCGGTTTGGAGTAGAGTAAGATTCAACTATTTTATTAAAGTTTTGTTTGGTAGCAACTTGACTAATATTAAATTCTTGCAATAGTTTAGACCAGTTATCAAATAGTTTATCTATCACTTTATCTTATAAATATTTTTATTATTTGACTTTAATGATGATCCACATCCGACCGATGAAGAATTGATAACTGATAACTGATAACTGATAACTGAAAAAGCGACTGGGTTTAACTTCTACTCAATGCAACAGCTATTTAACAATAGTTAGTTACTAATTACTAAATAATTGCTGTATTAAGGTAAAAATTAAACCCAGAATAAAGGTTATTTTATTGTAATCGCTGAATTAACGAGAGCGAGAAGGTACTAAGTTCATGTAGTCTAGGCTGGAAGCTTTGATGTTTTGAGCGTAGTTACCTTTGCCACTGACGGAAGATGCCATGTCCGCATATTTACGGGGGTCACCTTCGGAGAGTCGCTGTGTTTTGGCTTTTTCGGAGTAGAATTTCTCCAAGGTAAAGCGCCAATCTGTTCTGACGGTTCCTGCGGTTTCTTGGAAGTCTTCGTCGTAACGAGGAGTTACCAAGTTGAAGGGACGACCTTCCATGCGTTTGCGCTGGTAAGGTACTATGTTATCGCCGAAGTTATCGGTGTATTCTTCGCTGTCTACGAGAGCATTAACAAAGCCGGTGAAACCTAAAGTGGCAATTTTAATTGACCAAGCAATTTCTTCTTCTTTGTTATAAGCTTTACGACCTAGTAAACGTCGGAGACAGATATCTACTAAGCGATAGTTGTTGTTAACTTCAACTACTATGCGGTAGAAAGCTTCAGACTGAGCTAAACCACGAATAAAGTCGCGTACTGTAATGGAACCGTTTTTCAACTGAGATTCCAAATTCTTTTGACGATTGAAGCTGAGGATTTCATGTTCGCTGAAAACTTGGCGATATCCAGCCCAAATGATGTTTTGAATATCGGTGTAGCCGGTTACGTCTTCTAAACGATAGATGTATGGGGTATCTTCGTCTCTGTCAGCTTTACCAAAGCTTACTACTCTTTGATTTTGAGTGGTGGGTTTGTATTTAAGTAATGGCAATGCCATTTGCAATTATCCTCTAATTTTATTAATTGATTGAATCCTTTTACTTATTTTCCCTTATTCAGGACACAATTAGGCATTTATCCCAAGGGAAAACTTGGTGTAGTGCTGATAGAAACCGGAATTCCTTCAGGTTTACTTTGCTTTGTCATGTCGGGAATTTCAATGTTAGCGGTGCTAATTGACTGAGGTTTAACTGTTTTAATTGAAACCGAATTCGCCATATCCATGAAGTTGTTGATATCTCCCCACTTATGACGATTCTTGTCCTCTGCATCGCGCCAATATTCAGCGTAACGTGGAGTTACTAGGTTAAAGGGTCTACCTTTGTAACGACGACGCTGGTAAGGTATGGTATTCTCTCCAAAGTTAGTCAGATATTCTTCCGAATCAATCAAAGCATCTACGAAGTTACCCCAACCCAAGGTGGCAATTTTGATTGACCAAGCAATTTCTTCGTCTTTATTGTAAGGAGCGCGTCCCAAAAGACGTTTGAGGCAAATTTCGATAATCCGGTAGTTAGAATTTGTATCGACTACCAAGCGTCGAAATGCTTCAGATTTTGCCAAACCTCGAATAAAATCGCGCACTGTAATAGCTCGATTCTTTAACTGAGATTCAAGATTCTCTTGTCGATAAAACTTGAGTATTTCGTGTTCGCTGAATACTTGACGATATCCGGCCCAAATTAATTGCTGAATATCGCTGTAATTCGGAGAATCTTCCATCCGATAAATTCTTGGTGTTTCCTCGCTGGAAACTTCATAACCCTCAACACGCTGGTTTTGGGAACTGGGTTTGTATTGTAATAGTGGGATTGACATGATTA
>CAKZYM010000460.1 GCA_937884685.1 uncultured Calothrix sp. | reverse complement strand
CAGTTATCAGTTATCAGTTATCAGTTATCAGTTATCAGTTATCAGTTATCAGTTGAAAATGGGGGATTGGGGATTGGAGATTGGGATGGGAGAGGGGGAGACAATGAGAATACAACTTTTAATTTTTAACTCCTAACTCCTAACTCCTAACTCCTAACTCCTCACCTTTGACCTGATATGCTTCCCTAACGGCTGCGACAATATGCGGATAAGCTCCACAGCGACAAAGGTTTCCGCTCATGCGTTCGCGAATTTCAGTGTCGGTTAATTCAATTGATGCGCTTGGGTTAGCTATTTCTTCTAAATCTGTCACCGTACTGACTTGTCCTGCTTCTATTTCATCAAGTAAAGCTACCGCAGAACAGATTTGACCGGAAGTACAGTAACCGCATTGAAATCCATCGTTATTTACAAATGCAGTTTGCATTGCATGAAGTTCGTCACCTTTACTCAAGCCTTCGATAGTTGTTATTTCGTCTCCTTCATGCATTATTGCTAAAGCCAGACAAGAATTAATTCTCTCTCCATTTACTAACACGGTACAAGCACCGCACTGTCCGTGGTCGCAACCTTTTTTACTACCTGTTAAATTTAAACGCTCGCGTAATGCATCAAGAAGAGTAACGCGGGGTTCAATGTTTAAAGTATTTTCTGTTCCGTTAACTTTTAATGTGACTTCAACGGTATTAAGACTGCTGCTTTCTATATTTCATAGCGGATTTGATTTAGTTGTAGTCATTTTTTATAATACCTATCCCTCTCGGAAAATGTTAGTTGCTAACTAAAGGGAGTAGTACTATCGAAAGAAATAAGTTAAGCAAAATACATAAAACTTAAAGCAGTTATCAGCATTCAAAGCCAGTTGCCAACTAATACATAGGGTGCCCAAAAACCAGGGCGTTCATAATTAGGATACTTTTTTAACAGTGTTAGTTGGGCGCGACGCAAAGCTTCTGCTTTTGTTACCTTTGTCTTAGCTAACTCGCGATAGAATTCACCCATCAAGATAGCCGTGGATTTATCGTTGATATGCCACAATGAAGCTAAAGTACTCCTTGCACCAGCTTTCACCGATACTCCTGCCAAACCGAGGGTAGCGCGACTATCCCCAGCAGCAGTTTGACAAGCACTTAAAACTAGCATTTCCAAAGCTTGCGAGCGGCTTTCACCCCGACGACGCAGCAAACTATCAAATTGGGTAACGTTAATCGCACCATCTGCCGCTAAGATAAAAGTTTTTTCGGGTTGGGAGCTAAATTGTCCGTGAGTTGCTAAATGTAGGATATTAAAAGGAGTAGTATTTACATTTTTTTCTAAGGTATCGCTAGTAAATTCTTTATTTAAAAGTTGTTTTTTAGATACCCCTGCTTTATTAATCAAATTAAACTCTGACTTAATTTCTGGCAACGGTGGAAACATCCTAAATTCTGAGGGTGGCTCTACTAACCCTGCTGCTAAAACTTTGAGTGGTTCTTCTGCTAAGGGTTTGGGTGTCAGCAACTGAAGTCCCAGACTCAGGGCTATTGAATATTTTTCTAAAATATATTGTTCGCCATCATACAGGGTCGCCATTGGAACATTACGCAATGCCCCATCTAGTACAAATACCAGAGTTTTAACTCCACTTTTTTCCAAATCTGACTCAATATTTTTGATTAACCAACCATAAACTTGCTGTGAGAGTGACTGCACTTCCTCAACTCTATCGGGTTCTAAAAGATATTCGCGTAACCGCGTGAGAATTTCCTCGACTTCGTTTTGGGATTTATTGATTGTATAGTTACGCAAGGGTTGGTTAGGAATTTTGACGATTACCTGTAGCTGTTGCGGTAGAATAATTGGGTAAATAATTGCAGCAGTAGGATTATCTTGGTCTACTAATTTATCTAGCACTACAGTTTGAGCATCTATACAAGCTTGCCGAAAATAGTTGTCTAATTCTGCTAATTGCAGTGATTCAATTCTCTGTCTAGCTTTATCTAAAGTCTTTTCGTTGGGATTGCTTTGCTGTGACTGCAATAGCAATGCTACCGACTCTCGATATACGGGTTCTACACTTTCTCTAAAGGAATATTGTACATCCCGATTCACCGCAACTAAATCGCTGCGGAGACTCTGCAAATTATTCACCGCATTATCGTAAGATGTAATAGCATTTTGTATCTCTCCCTGTTTTCCAAGCAAACGTCCCAACTGCCAATGCCAACGGTAAGATATATCAGGAGCATTGATGGTTTGAGCGATATTAAGTGCTTGTTTAGTAAGTTTCTCGGCATTTGAAAATTGTTTAGTTTGCTCGTAGACGCTGCCTAGAGTTCCCAGAGCAAAGCTTTCGGCTCGTTTATCTGCTAAATTTTGAGCTTGCTGTACTGCTGTTGCGGAAATTTGAGCAATGGTTTCGGGCTTAGTATTTAATTTGAGTAAACTTTGAACTAAATTAATCCGAGCGTAGATATTAGTTTGAGAAGGTGGTAAATTATTTAACTGAGCTTCAATTTCGGGTAATAGTACTTTGGCGGCTTCGGTATTTCGATTATTAACTAAAAGACTAAATTGATTAATCTGAGCTTGAACTTTAGTAGTTTGGTTTGTTGTAACCTTAGCAGCTTGTTGATAAAATTTGATTGCTGCTGGGTAATTTTGTTCGATTCTTGTGGTGTTTCCTAAACTAACTAAAGCAGCGCTGACATTTTGGGGAGACTTTAATTTTTGAGCGATTTTCAAACTTTGATTTAAGACCTCACGAGACTGTTTTAAATCTCCTGCTAATTGGAGAGCATCTCCTAAAGAACGTAATTCTATTGCTTTATTTATAGAGTTTGGTTGTGTTTGTAGCTCCTGTTCTAATGCAGTTAAAATTGTTAAACTCCGACGGTAAAATCCTAAAACTTGCCATGTTGTCGCTTGGTTAATGCGACTTTTGACCACACCATTTTGATTATTTATTTTTCTATATATACTTTCTGCACTTTGCCAAGTCTTCAATGCTTGCTCTGCTTTTCCTAAATCTAATTGAATGCTACCTTGAATATTGAGAATTGCAGCTAATGTATTTTGGCTTTTAGACTTTTGATTTTGGATTAATTTTACGCTTTCAGTAATTGCTATTTGAGCTTGATTTAAATTACCCAGTTTTTGATAAGCCAAAGCTAAATTACTTAATGCAACAGCTTGCTGTAATTTTAAACCTTGATTGCGATATTCTGTGACAACTTGTTGCAAAATATTGACAGATTCGGAAAATATTCCGGCTTCATATAGTTCTTTTCCCTTCTCTAGGGATGCGATATATTGCGTTTTTTCAACTTGTGATTTTAAGATAATATTTGCAGCGACAGGAAAATTAATAACCCAAAAAGCCGTTACCAAGACTAAGGCAATAAAAACGCGGAAGTAACGAATTTTAAGAACACGAATAAACCATATTTTTTCTATCTGAAGCCATTTATTAATTTGATTAATCTTGTATTTCATGAAAATAGGAAAATCTATTTTTAGTTGGGCTTTAGCGCTCAATTTCTATATTTATGTATTTAGAGACATCGCAAATACAAACCATTATTAATTACAGGAAACACCAGAAAGGCTAGAAAAACGATGCGGAGATTCAGCTACAAGGAAAGTGTCGCCATTTTCATCAACTACTATCTTCTGGGCTTCAATAATTTTTGGAGTAGATTTATTTACAGATGCAGCAGGCAATTTATTTATTCTTCTTTCCGTTGTTTGTGATGGTAAATCAACCCAATTTGTAATTACTGCACGTTTACGTAAAGGCTCATTTGGACTCGAAGGTAATCCACCTCTTCCCGTAGCGATAAAACTATTTTGCTGTTGTCTTCCTGGGGTACAACTTTGGGCGATTTGTTGGGATGCATCAACTAAATTTGCGGGTAATTCAACTAAACCGCTAGCAGGATCTACATCGGGAGTGTTAATAAAAGGTTCGCGACTTAAATCGGGGCTTTGCTGAGAAATTGCCGTAATGTCGCTGCTCGGTAAATTACTGGGGTTAAGTTGTTCTGGATTATCGGTTCCCAGTCTTTGAATTAATTCGTCTCTAGTTAAAGGTGCGATTCCTAGAATACTGGTTGCATTTATCGAAATTTCTCCCCCACTTCCGCTAAATGCATTGGCTGTAATATCGCTATTTTCGTTGGGTACGGCAATAATAAAGCCATCGGCAGTATCAATAGTGATATTACCACCGTTTCCAGGAGCCGCATCTGTACCCGCAGAAGTTGAAATTTGGCTTTGATTCCGCATTAATAAGAAATCTGCTAACTTGAGCCTGATATTACCAGCATCGGCTGTGGCTACAGTTTCACCAATCAATTTGGCTTGATTATTTAACTCCAGAGTATCAGCATTGACTTCTAAATTCCCTGCTCTACCCGTACCCGTGCTACTGACGGTAATTTCTGCATTATCTCTTACGAGTAAACTTGGTGTATTTATAGATAAATCTCCCGCATTTCCAGAAGATTCAGCACTACTAAGCAAAGTACTTTTTACAGGAATATTTTCACCAATTACACCCGTACCCCTCACTTCTACAGAATCTGTGGCATTAACATTTAACCTACCACCATCGCTGCTAGCAAAAGAGCCAGCCGTGACTAATCCCCCATCGCGAATTATTAATTTGCTGAGATTTAAATCTACTGTACCTGGATTATTATCTGTAGCAAAGTTATTGGCTGATATTTTTGCTCCATCTTCTACCGTCAGCACTCCGGTATTAATATTTAAGCTACCTACATCTCCAGTAGTTCCTCCCGGCTGAGCAGAAACAAAAATACCGCTACTACCTGTTACTTCTGTGGCAGTGGCTGAACTACCAGAAAGGGTAATAAAGTCACTAGCGTCAATATTTATATCTCCTCCGCTACCACTCAAACGTGCAGCACTCGATATCTGCGCTCCTCCTGTAACGGTGAGTTGTTTGGTTTCAATTGTTAACTGTCCAGCGTTTCCAGGATTATCGGCGGCAAATTGTCCAACTTGAGCGAAAATCCCAGTAGGAACTGCATCATCTTCGATATTACCTTGAAGTTGAATATTATCTGAGGCTCGAATTAAAATATTTCCAGCGTTTCCTGCATCAAATGTTGAAGCCTCAATTGCTGCTCCATCCTCTATCACTATTTGCTTAGTTTTAACTTCTACATTACCACCATCACCCGTTCCTGCGAGTACTTGAGTACCAATCACGGTCAAAAAACCACCATCTGTGACTGAGCCAGTGCCAATTAATTCCACAGACTCGGAAGCAGTGACTAATACATTTCCAGCTTTGCCTTCTGCGACAACAAAAGTTCCAATATTTGCACCTCCACTCAATTTCACTGATTCGTCAGCATTAATAATTAAATCTTGCCCAGGAATTGAGCCTTCTGTAACTGCAAAAATTATCGATGCTTGACTTAATTCTATATTTTTACCACGTACTTGGCTTGAACCTGCACCCGTACCACTAATATCAACAGATGAAATTTGAGAAAGGCTAATATCTTGAAAGTTTTGTACATCTGTATATCCAAGTGCAAAACCTGTCTCTGCTTCACTCAAATTAACAAAACTATTACCTGCAACGCTTCCTAACTCTATTCTTCCCTCTCTTGCGGTTAAATTACCATTTTCGAGAGCAATATTACCACCCACTAATGCCAAAGTGTTACCATCTTCTACTCGGAGTCCAACAGGTCGAGATAAAAAATTGACATCACCATTAGGACTGGCTTGGGAGCGATTAATAATATTCCCAGGATTGGAACCAAATTGTAAACCTAGAGGAACGCTAACTGTCAGTAAAGCATTATTATCATTGGCAGTAGCGCTGAATTCCGTTCCATCTACGAACCTAATACTATCTGCCGTAGAACCAAGAAATGAACCACCAATATCTAAGGTCGCATTTTCACCAAATATAATTCCATTAGGATTAATCAAAAAAAGATTTGCATTACCTGTATTTGTAGTGCCATTAATCAATGTTTGAATTGTACCGTTAATATTAGAAGCTGAACTACCTGTAACCCGTGTAATAATATTTTGGATATCAGCATTGTGATTAAAACGGGCAATCTCATTCAAATCCACAGAAAACTCTTGAAAACTATGGAACAGATTTTGCTCGCGCTGGGTACCTTGTTCAATCAGCTTAATATTTCCTTGGTTAATAACTTGAGTATTGACTGGTAATGTTTGGTCTCCAATGATTTCTGCTTTAACACTACCAAAGTCAAATAACGAGAGTAAAATACTTAGTTTAATGCATAATAATTGCCAAGTAAAAGCTTTCATATGATTATTTTTTTGATTAATTTATGACAAAGTTTTTTATTTTTCTATTTATTATATTTATATTTTTATAAATGCTATTTAACTATGATTTATACAACTAGTATATTTTTTAGGTGCGTAAATATATTTAAAAATTTAACAGCGGTAGTAAGGTTAATTGCATCATAATTTAATCAGCCCTTTATTTATTTTCCCAGCTAGCTTTTTAACCAACCTTTAAGCATCATATAACGAATTAACCTGATTTAACGGATTAAAATTTGTAACAATAAAAATCCTGCTAATTTTTGTCGCTAGCAGGATTTTTTTAACTAAAATTTAGAAGCAAATTGTATCAAATATTAAGTACCTATCAATATTAAACTACATAAATAGGGGTAATGCACCCTGTATAAAACTGAGTGAATTCTATTAATTATTGGTTTTCACTTTTGATTTCATCTTATTACCCTTACGCAGCGACAAACCACCTACTGCTAATGCTGCCAACCAACCTACAGTTATTGTAGTAGGTTCGGGAATATTCACCTTCTCGACGTTGAACTCCGATGAATCAGGAGTATCAGCAATTCCAAAGATATCTATGGTTTTATCAACTCCATTCATGGTAATTCTTTGATTGGCATCGAGTTCTTCAACATAGTCGCGAATGATTATACCAGGTACCCCGACATTTCTAATTTGTTCGTTAGTGTCAAAAGCATTTTCAAAAGCAGCGAGATTACTACTTAAACTACCTCTTTCATCCGCTGTTCTATAGGGAATATATAATGTTGCTTCGTAGTTAGGTAATCCATCAAAAGAATTTAGGTCATACTTAACTACTCGGTTTAATTCATCTTCGCCTAGATTCTGATCTAGTTGAGCTAGCAAGTTACTTAGATTTTCACGTTCATCCGTTGTTAATTCAGAAGTCGTAACGGTCGCTTGAGAAGAATTAACATTTAATAGTGGAGTTCCACTAGTTTGCTCTATGGCTGTAAAATCTTGAATAACCCCTGTATCTGTATCTAGAGTAAATTCAGTCAAGACAGAATTATTGCTTCCTTCTTTTATATCTGAACTTCCAGATACCCTAAACAATTGTGCTTGTGCAGACTGAGAAAAACAACCAAAAATACTTACAACTAATGCAGTAGATAAACCTAATTTTTGCGAAATTGTAATGTTCATAATAAAGATGCCATGAGAGCGGCTATAATTTTTTGTTTCCCTAGTTTCTGAACAGTCAATTATCATTTATATTTATTTTTCTTACGCATTAAAACTATTAAGAATAATAATACTGTTTCTACTAGGATGAATTAGTTTTGTATTAAAACACGGAAAACTATGTAATTACCATAGCTTCACGATATCTTTAATAAAAAATAAAAAGAAACTATGTATAAGTACTGAGTGCAGGAAAGTAGTTTAAGTTAACTAGAGAAGGGTAACGGGAATGGAGCGAGACTCTCAAATTGTATTGCAATTGACATAAAAGCTGTCACTTGCTTTCTCAGCCAAAATACAACAGCTTTTATTTTTATAAAAAGACCAATTCCTTGCTGCATAGGGATTTTACCGATTATTAAAAAATTATTTTAACAATTTTTGCTTCTACGGTTGCATAAAAAAATAAAACCAGCCGTAAAGATTAACATGCACTCTTATTAGTAAACAAACGTGAATATAGCAGTTCAATTCAATTTCAAATGTAAAAGAGGAATTATGAACTTAACAATAAAAAGATTTAATTTGCGCCGTGTCTTCTTCAGCACTTTCGCTATCACTTTGATATGATATTTGAAAAGTCAAAGGGCGCGCAACCTGCACACAACTATCTATCTATGGGAAAACTAGTCATCCTAAAGTTAGGAGAAGGAGAGTTTAAACAAGGGTTTCCTGTAATCTTACAAATAAGTGACGACAATGTACGCCCTAGTTTGGAAATTACAGGTAAGTTACCTCCGAATCCAGAAATTGCCAAAGATTATTATCAGTGGCAATCTATTTATCGTAATTTCAAATTACCATCTCGCGTTAAAGGTTTACCAAAGCACATTACTCAAACCTCTTCTTTAGAAGAATTCCAAGAAAAAATTGACGAGTTTATAGACAGTTTTAATATTTGGCTTACTGCTGAATCGTTTCGTCCGATTTGCGATAAATTGCTGGAAAAACTGACACCAGAGGATGACATACGCATACTCATACAAACTAAAAACTTCCAGTTACAAAAAATGCCCTGGCATTTATGGGATTTACTCGAACGCTATCCGAAAGCAGAAATTGCTTTGAGCGCTCCCAACTACGAGCAAATTTATAAAAATAAAATTAGCGATGATAAAGTCAAGATATTAGCTATTTTAGGTCATAGTGAAGGAATTGATACCCAAGCTGACCGCGAAATTTTAGAGAAATTACCGAACGCAGATATCAGCTTTTTGGTAGAGCCACAACGAAAAGATATCAACGATAAATTGTGGCAGCAGAATTGTCAAATTTTATTTTTTGCTGGGCATAGCATTACTGAAATTAATGCTACTGGAAAAATCTACATTAATCAAACTGAAAGTCTAACAATCGCCGAGCTAAGATATGCTTTGAAAAAAGCCTTAAAAGGAGGTTTGCAATTAGCGATTTTTAATTCCTGCGATGGTTTGGGATTAGCAAGAGAATTCGCAGATTTGAATATTCCCCAAATTATTGTGATGCGAGAGCCAGTACCCGATAAAGTCGCACAGGAATTTTTGAAATATTTTCTGGAAGCTTTCGCCGCAGGAGAATCATTATATATAGCAGTCAAAGAAGCTAGAGAAAGATTGCAGGGATTGGAAAATCAATACCCTTGTGCAACATGGCTGCCTATCATATATCAAAATCCTGCTGAAGTTCCCTTGTCTTGGCAAGATTTATACAGTTCAAATTCAAATATAAATTCAAATACAAATTCAAATTCAAATAGCAATAACATTGCTTCAGATACAGAATTTCGTCAGAAATCAGCTAAAAAAGGGCTTAATTTACTATTAACCATCCCCACAAGCATTGTAATTACCGTGCTGTTAATGGGAATAAGATATCTGGGAATACTGCAACCCTTTGAGCTTAAAGCATTTGACCAATTAATGCAATTGCGCCCCTCTGAGATTCCAGACTCACGGATACTGGTAGTAACTGTGACAGAAGAAGATGTGCGATCGCAACAAGCAGAAAAACCACGGGGCTCCTTGTCTGACAAATCCCTTAGCCAACTTTTAGAAAAATTAGAGCCATATCAACCAGCGGCAATTGGTTTGGATATATACCGGGATTATGCAGTAGATAATAAATATCCCAAATTAACAAAGCAGATACAAAACAGCCGCTTTGTAGCAGTTTGTCAAGTCAGGACTCCTACGGATAAATTTGGTGTTGCACCACCACCAGAAGTTGACTCGCAGAATTTGGGTTTTAGCGATATTCAACTAGATAATGATAATATAGTGCGTCGTCATTATTTGGCATTAACTCCTCCTTCAGGTTCAGATTGTAATGCCTCCTATGCTTTGAGCGTGCAGCTAGCTCTACGTTACCTTTATCAAAAAGGTATTAAGCTCCAATTCCCTAAAGACCGTGCATGGCAACTAGGGAAACTAAAATTTAAATCTTTAGAAGCACATAGCGGAGGCTACCAAGGAATTGATGATTTGGGACACCAAATTTTACTTAACTATCGTTCCTCTCCCTCCCCAGAATTAATTGCTCCAAAAATTACTTTGGGAGAAGTACTAGCAGGTAAATTAAACGAAAAAGCAGTCAAAGGAAAGATAGTGATAATTGGGACAACAGCAGAGAGTTTTAAGGATTATGTTTTAACTCCTTATACAGTTGGAGGAAAATTACAGAATATACCAGGAGTAATTTTACAAGCCCAAATGACTAGTCAATTAATTAGTGCCGCATTGGATGGGCGACCTTTAATCTCAAACTGGGAACTAGGTCGTGAAATAATTTGGGTTTGGGGATGGGCTTTGACTGGCGGTTTAACAGCTTGGTACTTGCGAAAACCAATTTATTTAATATTAGCTGTTGGGGTAGAATTTATTATTTTATATGGCAGCAGCCTGATTTTATTAACCTCTTACGGCTGGTGGGTTCCCTTAGTTCCAGCAATCATTGCTTTCGGAAGTGCAACGTTTGTCTGTAAAACAATTAACAATTCACAATTAACAATTCATAATTAACCATGAAAAACTATTATCAGAAAACACATCTTACAATTGCTTTTATTACGGCTTTTTTGAGCAGTATCGCTTATTTTTTACCAATAAACGCCCAACTAACAACTAAGAATAATAGTTCAATTAACTTTACTCCACCACCACCACCACCCAATCGAAGTGCCGCAGGACAACGTGGAGGAGCAGCTAGTAGGGGATGCGGAAAAGGAATGGAATCCCTGATGGCATTAGCTCCTGATTACAAACAAAACATTAGTTCAAAGCAAGGAGAAACAATT
The DNA here is from genome assembly GCA_937884685.1 of uncultured Calothrix sp. Classification (GTDB taxonomy): domain Bacteria; phylum Cyanobacteriota; class Cyanobacteriia; order Cyanobacteriales; family Nostocaceae; genus Rivularia. Next base: position 752 of record CAKZYM010000460.1, on the reverse strand, counting down.
CCAGTTACTAAAATTTGGGGTTTAACTACTGATGATTATCCTACTTTTTGGTTTTTTGTTCCTTATGACAAATCATCAATTACGGAAATGGAATTTGTCATCAAAGATAAGTCTCAAAAGCCTAGTAAAACAATATACAGAAAAGTTTTAGATAAACCAGAAAAGCCAGGAATTATCAGTGTTGACACAAAAAAAGCAATAGAACCATTACAAGTGAGCCAAACTAAATACCAAAAGAAATATCATTGGTTTTTGAAATTAAAAGTCAAATGCAGCCCCCAACAATCAGTTGAATCAAAGTTTGTTGATGGTTGGATAGAACGAGTTAATCTAAGTTCTAACCTTACAAAAAGTATCCAGCAAGCAACACCTGTACAAAAAGCAGCACTTTATGCAGAAAACGGAATCTGGCACGATGCTCTTACAGTTTTAGGAAAAACCCGTAGTAATCAACCCGATAATGCTTCCTCATTAGCTAACTGGACAACTTTGCTCAAATCTGAAGAACTAGATAGTTTAGCGAACTACCCCCTTATCAACTGTTGTCAAGCCAATTAAGCGAATTTGATATTAATAGCTAATATTGAGTTTGTAGTAGCGCTTGGGCGCATCCTTCTAGATGCACTCAAGCGCTACCACAAACTCCGCAAGACTTGTGTGGTGGAGTACTAGTAGAGCTACACCTACAAAACCAACTATTAGATTGGTTACATTCGGCGCATCTTTATAAAGAAATATTCTTGGGATTTTTT
>CAKZYM010000459.1 GCA_937884685.1 uncultured Calothrix sp. | reverse complement strand
TCAATCCAAAATCCAAAATCCAAAATCCAAAATCGATTAGCTTTGGGAAACTGGAAATTGTCCGGGTTGAACGCGGATGTTTACATTTCTACCAGCGCGATTAACTGCTACTTGAACGTTTCCACCAACTGAGGTTTTTTCTACAGCTAATTGAACTTCATCTGCGGTATTTACTGTTTGACCATCAATTTGTTGAATTACATCTCCTGGTCGTAAACCTGCTCTCGCTGCTGGAGAATTACGAGCAACACCTACTATCACAATACCTTTGTTTGCAGATAACCTTAAACCAAGTTCGCGGCTTAAGTCTTGTTTCAAGTCTGAAGTTAAATTTGTCATGCGAATTCCTAAGTAAGGATGCGCGACTTTCTCTCCAGCGATTAATTGACTAGCAATCTGCTGAGCTTTTTGGATGGGAATTGCGAATCCCAAACCTTGAGCGCGTCCGATGATAGCAGTATTTATACCAATAACTTCACCCCGTTGGTTTAATAAAGGACCACCAGAATTACCGGGGTTAATCGCTGCATCGGTTTGGATAAATCGAACTCGTTTGTCAGCAGCACCAATTACTCCACTGGAACGACCTGTTCCGCTGATGATTCCAGCTGTTACAGTATTGTCTAATCCCAAAGGATTACCAATTGCAATAGCCCATTCACCAGGTTTGAGGTTTTGTGAATTACCAAGTTCTACTGTCGGTAGATTATTCGCGGAAACCTTGACCACAGCAACGTCTGTTAAATCGTCTAAACCAATAACTTCACCCATCATATTGCGTCCATCACCTAAAGTAACTCGAACTCTAGAAGAACCTTTGACTACATGAGCGTTGGTAAGGATGGTACCGTTGGAATCAATGATAAATCCCGAACCTATCCCACTTGCTTGTCTTGAACCTCTTCCTCTAGTTGAAGTACGAGTAGAATCGATTCGCACAACCGCAGGACCAGTTTTTTCTACCGCAGTAGCGATAAAATTACTAGGAACAGCTTGACCTGTAGTTCCAGGAAACTGAGCGACTTTTTGCTCTTGTTGTAGAGCTATAGTTGGCAATAATTGTGTAACAGGTAAGGTAAAAGCAGCCCCAGCAGCGAATACAGATAAATAAGCTAGTGATTTTGGCAAGGACACTTTTTTCATAGTTTTGAGTGTTAGTAATTAATAAATAGTGGTTATTTGGTAGCAGATTTATTAGAAATTTCTCTTGTTAATCTAAGTTTTACAGATAAATATGACAGGAATATGTCAACTCGATTTTGGATTTTAGATTTTAGATTTTGTCCTAATAGATACGCTACTTTAGCGGAGCGATAGGATAGCCTTATACGAGATTTTGAATTTCAAATTTTTATAGGTTGAATAAACCAGGTAGATAGATTTATAAACTATTCCCCATAACCTACTCCCTTATAAAAAATAGTTTAGATAATCCAGTTACTAGAAAGGTAGATATTCCTAGTAACCGGAAACATAGTGTGTGTGGTTGGGAGAAAAAGTTAGATATCCGTGTTTAGTTATTACTGTTGGGTGCTAACTAGTTTCTTTACCCGATATCTTTAATATGACAGGTAAATATGACACGAATATGTCAGCTTAATTTCGGATTTTTACAACGGATGCGTTTATGCAGGGGTTTTGTTCTAATGGATACATTAAGAAGACAAGATTTTGGACTTCAATTTTTATTCCAGAAAAATTGTTTAGATAATCCAGTTATTAAAAAGGTAGATACTCCTAATAACTGGAAAAGAAGGGGTGTGTATGGTTTTGGAGAAAAAAGTTAGATATGCGTATTGCTATTGGCTGCTAACTTGTTTCTGTTATCTGATAGCTTTACTATGACAGGCAAATATGACACGAATATGTCAAGTTGAAGATAATTTTTCTAGTTCATCTGAACTCAGCCTATAAGCCTGATGTTACAAGAACAAAGCCCTTCTGCACCGATTAAAAATTTATTTAAAGGTTAAGAACGGTGATTAATGAAACATATTTGATTGTCAAATCTTTTTCAACGGTAAGCAAATTTGAAAAGTCGTACCTTCTTCTACTTTACTTGCTACAGTAATTTCACCACCGTGAGCTTTGACTATTTGTTGAGCAATAGCCAATCCCAAGCCGAAGCCACCAGATGAACGAGTTCGCGAGCTATCTACTCGGTAAAATCGCTCAAAAATTGATGGTAAATCTTCTGGAGGAATACCAACTCCACTATCAATTACTTGGATAGATATTCTTCGCAGTTGAGTAAATAATTTCAGCTTTACCGTACCTTGTGGGGGAGTATATTTACAAGCATTATCTAACAGGTTTTTAATTGCTTGCTGTAATAAATCTGGGTCGGCTAATAATGTTATTTCCTGAGATGGTAATTCAGTTGTAATGCTCAATTCTTTTTCTTCTGCAATTAATTGATATTCCTTTGATAAGAGATTTAGTAAACCAACAATTTCTATACTTCGTAAATCTTTCGGATTTAAACGTCCTTCATGTCTGGCTAAAAATAATAAATTACCGATAAGAGCGCTCATTGATTTAGAAATATCAACAATGTTCTCTAAGCGTTGACGAGGTAGTTCGCTGTTATCTTCTGGTGCTAGCAAACCAACTTGAGCATTACTCAAAATTGCTGCAACCGGCGCACGTAATTCGTGGGAAGCATCGGCTGTAAACCTCTGTAATTGTTCGTAAGAGCGTTTTGTTGGCTTCATCGCCACTCCACCCAAAAACCAGCCGACAATTCCTACTATACCTAACGTGGCTGGAACTCCTAAAGATAAATGAAATCGCGTTCGCTTTAAGTTTTCTTGAATTGGTTGTAAGGATTTAGCAACAACAATATAGCCAAGTTGTTTCTTACCGTTTTGAATTGGCGATGTTAACTTACGCAGCGAGAATTGTTGATAATTAGCTAGATACTGGTTACTTTTAATAGTTTGAAAACCTTCTTTAAGCTCTTCTTGTCGAGGACAATTAGAATCATCATTTATTTCTAAAGGTTTTTTTAAACTATCATACCAACAGGTATATTCAAATTGTGCCGGCACCATTTCTGAAGATGTAAGCGGTATTTCTTCATACTTAACTTGATATTGTTTACCGTCTGGAGAATATTTGAATTTAAAAACATAGCTTTGGGCTTCGTCCTTTAAATTTTGGTCAAAAACGCGCAGCCGTTCTCTAACCAACAAAAAATAAACTACAAAAGCAAACGTAACTAAAATTCCACCCATTGTTAGGGTGAATAAATAAGCTAAACGGCGGCGACTACGAGTTAACATTTTCAGTGAGCAGTTATCAGTGAACAGTGAACAGTGAACAGTTATCAGTTAGCAGTCACCAGTTAGCAATTAAGGGCTAAGAACTCAAAATTATTTTCTTGTTCCTTTTCCCTCTGTCCCCTTTTCTCCTTGTCCTCTAATTCACACATCACTTCAATTCGGTGGATTTAAACGATAACCCATACCGTATATTGTTTCCAAACAATCCTTTGCACCTACTGATTCTAAACGCTGTCTTAGTCTTCTTACTAAAGTAGTCACAGCATTACTTTCGGGTTGGGTACCCCATTCCCAAAGGGTATCTTCGATTTGTTCTCGTGATAAAACTTGATTGGGATGACGCATTAAATATTCCATTAGTTGGAATTCGCGAGTTGAAAGTTTCGCTTTTGCTTCTCCTCTCACCAAGGTCAGAGTATTTAAATGTAATTGTAAATCTTCTAGCCTGAGAATATCACCTTGCCAAAGTGGCGATCGCCGACCTAATGCTCTGACTCTAGCTAACAATTCAATTACGTCAACTGGTTTTACTAAGTAATCATCAGCACCAGCATCCAAACCAGTAACTTTATCGTCAGTAGTGTCTTTAGCAGTTAGCATCAATACAGGAGCAGTTTTCCCAGCTTGTCTATACTGATGGCATAAAGTGATACCACTGATATTCGGTAACATCCAATCCAAAATCAACAAATCATATTCTTTCTGCGTAATCAGCCATTGAGCGGTATCACCATCTTCAACTGCATCAACAATATGTCCCGTCGCTGACAAAGCCGCGTGCAATGGCTCTAACTGTCTTGCATCATCTTCTACAAGTAGAATTACCATAATTATAGTGAACAGTAAACAGTGAATAATTAATAATTTAATGCTGCAACTCAATGATTTAAATTCTTCTTATAAAAATAAAAAATACGGCGTTGCTGAATCGCAGTATAAACTATGATTTCACCGCATCGGTAGAGTAACACTGTTACGTCTCTACATAGCTTTTATGCTTTTTTATAAAATGTATACAGATGTAATTCATAGTCTAATTTAGAAACATCAAAAATATTATATATAAACTGACTGATGAATGTTTACCGTTAACTTTTCACTGTTCACTGACAACTGTTATGACTTCAAGAAACCTTTCTCCAAGATGGCTAAAATTTATTAAATCTCTGGGAATAGAATTTTGGCTACCGCTACCAATTCTAGGATTAAGTTTTTGGTTTGTGGGGGGATGGTTAACCGAACACACCTTATCACGTCCATCCAAAAACCTTACTCAATTAAAAACAACTCAACCGAAAACGACTCAACCAGATTATGGGAAAAGAATCGCACATATTAAAGTAGAAATTTATCCTCAGCAAGGTATTTCCTTGGTAACAGTAAAGAAAGTAGAAAATAAAATCAGTACAAGATATACCAAATCTAAAATTATCTTAAACACCATAGATAAACCTACTGTAGAAGCAGAAATAAGCAACGAATTTGGCATAAGTCGCGAACTTTTGAGACAGAAATTACGCTACCGACGGGAACGGTGAGGAGTTAGGGATTTTGGATTTTGGATTTTGGATTTTAGATTTTAACAACGGATGCGTTTTGTTTTGGATTTTGGATTG
>CAKZYM010000458.1 GCA_937884685.1 uncultured Calothrix sp. | reverse complement strand
GTATTTTAAGTTTTTATCACACATAATCTTTTTTTATTAAAGACGCACTTCTTTTATGATTAGAAAAAACCACTATGCTTCAATGTTTTTTTCTATTATCTATTATCTGTAAACTTTATATATTTTTTATAGCTGATAGCTTGTGACGTTCTGGTGACATTTGTACAGAAAAAGCAACAGCAACATAAAGAACCCAAAATAAATCGTTCTGTATCATTAACGTAGTTTCACTAATGTTGGCCAATAACATGTAAGTCATATACGTTAACGGCCAAAATCCTTCTGATGTGGTGGTAGTTCGTACCCAGTAAAATGCTCTTGGTAAAGTTATTACTAAAAACCCAAAGACATATATACCCAAACCGACTAAGCCTATTTGCAACCACAAGTCTAGAAAGCCATTATGAGAATTTGGAGGTTTCCAACCAGTTACTCTCCAAATGAAAAAAGAAGGAGTATCTGGACCGTACCAAAACGCACCAAATCCATAACCTAGAACTGGTTTTTTCCAAATCATATCAAAGATATACGGCCACATATCTCCACGACCAGTAAGAGTCGTATCTTTACCAAGAGCTGTTAAAATCGCTTCGGTAGTTACAGAAACAATAATATAGAAAATTGTCCCCAAACTTGCAATTGTGATTGTACTCGGTACCATCAAATTATCACGCCATCTAAATACTCGAAAAGAGATAGATACTGCGATTAAACTTATTCCATTAATTAAAGAAGTTGTGGAACTAGAGCGTACTAAAAGGATAAAGGCTAAACTAAAAGCCATCCAGAATAGCCAACTATATTTCTTAGAGTCAAAAGCCGATAATAAAAATACTACTAATCCTGGAGCCATCACTTTACCCAGGGTATTTTTATGGTTGTAAATTCCTCGCCATCTTCCTTCGTGAATTCCAGCCATAATACCGTATTTGGGTAATGCTGCAATAAATAAAAAGCTAAATACAACAGCAATACCGTACATGTATACTAATAATTTTAACTGCTCTTTTATCGTGTAACGCGATGCTAAATATAGTCCAAATAAACTAGTTCCAACTATTGCAATACCGCGAGTTATGGTCTTTTTAGGAAGAGAAGACCACATGAAAGAAAAGACTGCTATTCCGACTAATAATACAATTATCTTTTCTTTTCTCATCACGTTGATAACCTTTTTCCAACGAAGAACAAGCAGGAAAAAAGTTACTATATAATTTAAGAAGAAAAATACCAGAATTAAAGAAGTATTTGTTTCTCCAGAATCGTCACCTTCATTTGCTCCACCCGATAGAATTAAGGTTAGCGGTCCTCCCGAATAAAGTAATAAAGAAGCAACTGCAAAAGCCTCCTCAGCAAATAATAAAAGTTTTCTCATTAATCTTAGCGATAACTATTTTTGAGATAAATTGCTTTGCGATAAATTTCAATTGTTTGAGTCGCAATATTTAACCAGTTCAAATCATCTTGACAGCGATATAAGGCTGCACTTCTTAAGTTATTTTGTAATTCGCTATCACTCAATAAACGAATAATCCCATTAGCTAAAGCATTAACATCTCTAGGTGGAACTAATAACCCATCTTGCTCAGAATAAATCATTTCAGCTAAACCACCGATTTCAGAAGCAATAACGGGAGTACCTAATGCATAAGCTAAAGGTGCAACACCGCTTTGAGATGCTTCTATATAAGGCAAAATTACTGCCGAACTGCGTTTGAAAAGACCTACAACATCTTCTGATTTGATATAGTGACCGAGCATTTCGTAATGCTTATCGTCAAATCCATTGGGAAAATATTGTTGTAAATTTTCTCCTTCTCCAGCAATAATTAATTTGACTTGAGGAATTTGTTCTATGATTGATGGCATTGCTTCAACCAAATACTTTAAACCTTTATAAGGCCAAATACGTCCATAAAATAGTAAAGTAAATGGTTCTTTTTCTATACTTTTATCTTCTTTAGCTAATCTTTGATATAGACTTCCTAATTCTCCATGAGGAAGAACACATACCCTTTGTTGAGGAACTTCAAATTCCTCAACCAAAGCACCTTTGAGAAAATTAGCATGAACTATTATCTGTTGCGATCGCCAAAATGCAATTCTGCGAGTATATTCCGAACCGAAAACATTATCTTTGTCTCCAGGATGACGGAATACATCGTGAATAGTTGTTACTAAAGCAGGCATTTTATTGAATAATAAAGTTAAATCGTACCAAGGGTCGTTTGTTTCTTGAACGTGCAACACATCAGGCTGTACTTTACGGATAATCCTCATTAATTCACCCATTGCGGATAAATTACGCGGGTCGCGAATCCGATATTTATTAAAAGTAATTACTTTGATTCTAGGGTCTAATAAAGCTTGTACATCATCTGATAGGTATTGAGGATGAATTAGTGTTAAATCGACGTTTGCTGCGGCTAAACCATTGGCTAGCTGAACAGTATATTCATAAAAGCAAAAATGTAATAAAGCAACTTTCATTTTTTTATCTCTATGTTTAAATTAGATATGAAATTAGGATTAAAATTTTACTGATATAGAACAGTAACCTTGAAGTAATAGTTATAGCTAACTAGAATTTTTGATGGCGATTTTATTGAAATATAAAGACAATCTGCGACGTATAATTCTTGGTAGCTGCGTAGATAAATGACAAAAAAAGTAAGGATTTTTCCTCATTTGCATTAAAGCACTTAAATAATCAGCTTGTTTAAAAGAATCTACAACTTGAAAATATGGTCTTGTTTTTTCTATTAAAGCTAGACGCTTCTGTAAAGCAATCAACAATCTTTGATTATTTTTAATATAGTCTTGATTCAAATAATATTTAGTCGCTTCACAATATGCTTCAATTCTTTTTATTTTACTCTGAGTAACTAAAGAACCATGCCGAGAACGATAATAATAAAATGGTTCTGGAACTAATAAAAAGTTTGCTCCATGAGCTAAGCAAGTTAAATATAGCCAAAAGTCTCCACCAATTAAAATCTCTTGTTGGTTTTGAATATTGTGCTTAATTATAAAATCTCTTTTAATCAATGGTTTGGTCAAACCTAGAGGTAAACTCCATACTCCAGGTATATCTTTTTCCACGAAAGATATCGGAGAAATTTTAATATTGTTCTTAATCTTGCATCTACTTTGAGTTAATAATGTACTCCAAGGAGTGTCTTGTCCATCTTGAATAAAATATATATCATCAGCAATCATGTCTATATTCTGGGAATTGGCAATGTTTAAGAGTTTTTCTAACCTATCAACTGCATACCAGTCATCTGAATCAAGTCGGGTTATCCAATTACCTTGAGATTCATGTATTGCTAAATTAGTAGAAAAATTTTGTCCTTGATTTTGTTTATTAACTAAGACTTTAATACGCTTATCGGAAAAACTTTTTATTATATCTAAGGTTTTATCCTTAGAACCGTCATCGACTATAATTAATTCGATATTTTTTTCAGTTTGTTCTAAAGCGGATTTTATCGATTTTGTAATATATTCTTCCGTATTATAAGCAAGAATAATTATAGATACTTCTGGATTCATAGCTGTACCCTGTAAATAGAATCCAAGGCTTGAAGATTCATTTTATTTTCGTTTCAATAATAATTTTGCCCACTCTTCATTAGAAGTGTAAACAGTGTATATCCCTAAGCTGGCAACAAATAAGAAATAACTTATAGTTGAAATCAGTAAGACTAAAATAATATTTAGGTTAAATTGCTGGAGGATTAATAAAACACCCGTCATCAAAATGCTGACAATCAACGGACGACTTATAACAGACCAGTATTCCAGTTTAAATAATCTTCTATGAACCTCAAATATATAAATAAATAGAGAAACAAAATCGGTAAATATAACTGTAGATGCTGCACCATTTAACTTATATTGAGAAACCAATATAATACTTAAGAAAACATCTAATATCGTTGTAATAAAAACTTGCCAAAGATTAACCTTTTCAAATCCGTTAGCTACTAATAAGTAACTCAGCGGTCTGACAAACGATGAAGCAATCAGACCGAGACTAAATATATTCAGAGCTAATTGTGCTTCCGCAAAACTCGGGTCGTGGTAGAGCAAGACCAGTAAATCTTTTCCTACAAATCCAAGTCCTATAATTAAAGGTAAAGCTACAACCAATAATATTTCTATAGTTATTTGTGAAATTTGTCGCTGACTGTCTTTTCCAGAATCGATGGCTTTAGTCATTTTTGGAAACACAGCTAGAACAAGACTATGAGAAATAATCTGAAAAGGCTGCATTAATTGTGCAACAGCACCATAAAGTCCTACAACTAATTCACCACCAAATAAAGAAAGAATAAAAACTTGGAGTCTATAACCTAAAACAGATATACCTTCAATAACTATAAATGAACCAGAAGCTTTAGTAGTTTGCCACATAAACTTCCAGTCCAAATGCCATTTATATTTAATAAATTGCGACACCAAACACCATTCAATCAAAAATATCAAGCATTCCGAACCCACCATAATTGCTGCAACAACACTAATATTTTGGTTCAGATTCATCGCCCAAACCATTAACAATAGCCGTACAATATAAATAGGTACAGTACTGACAGCAATTAGATGCATTTTCTCTTCCGCTTGAAAGATAGCTTCTGTAACGTTAGAAAGCGAAAATGGTATTACTGCTAAGCCTAAAACGTAACAAACAGTAGAAGTATCTTGATTATAAGGAAGAAAATACACTGTAATTGTTAGCACTGCATAACCAACAATACTAAATAAAAGCTGTAGAAAAGTGCCGCTGATTAAATAAGCATTAACCTCAGTGGGATTACGCGATATTTCCCGCGTGAATAATGTTTTAAATCCCTGGGAAGCTAAGGTCATAAATACATAATAATAACTAAAAGCAAGCATATACTGCCCTAGTTGATAAGCCCCCATGATACGAGCAATTGATGCAACTAGTATGAAAGTTGTAATACTCTGAGTTAAGCGATTTAAGAGTAAGGAAAAAGAATTTCCTAAGAGCTTGCGTAATCCTTCCATAAATAAATTGCACCCTAATAAACTTATATAAAAGTAGATATTAAAACAGTTATTTAAAATGATTTTGACTTAATAGCTTCTTGATACGAATTTTCTTTATTTGAATCATCTTTACCGTAATAGAAATGACTGTCAGATTCATTTTCTGGAATTAGACCATTTACTACTACACCTAAAACATTTTGTGCAGAACGTGCTAGAGCTTCTTTAGCAGCATTAGCATCACCAGAAGTCAGAACCCCTGCTCGTGCTACTAATAAGACACCATCAGCCATTTTTCCTAAAGCTAAAGCATCCGCTCTCATCATTAAAGATGGTGCATCGATAATCACAAAATCATAAGTATTTTTAAAATCTTCAATCAGAGTTTCCATCTTGCGAGAATCTAACAAGAATAGAGGATTGGGAGTGATTGCTCCTGCGCTCAAGACATCTAAGCTGAGCATTCCCGCACTTACCACTGTTTCAAATTCAACTTGACCGACAATAATATCGCTTAATCCCTTAGCATTATTTACACCCCATAAATGATGCTGTATGGGATTCTGCATATCTGCATCTACAAGCAATACTCTTTTACCTAATTGAGCCATTGCTGCTGCTAAATTAGCCGATACGGTAGATTTACCTTCTTTAGGAACGGAACTCGTAACTACAATTACCTGTAATGATTTATCAGAACTAATAAACTTCAAATTAGCTTGAAGCATTCGATATGCATCTGCAATTGGTAAATCGGGATTATCCCTTACAGGTATCTCCGGTAAGCTGTTGGTATCAGTATCCTTAAGGTTGAGGTAAGATTTCTTTTTTAAAGAAGGTATAGTACTGAGCAGCGTATAGTCAAATAGCTTTCTAATTTCCTTAAGAGTTTTAATCGACCTATCTTGTAATTCAAGCAATACAACCATTGCTGTAGCAAGAATAGTTCCGAAAGCACCTCCTAAAATTACAAACATAATTTTGGTAGATTTAGTAGACTTTCTGGTAACAAAAGCAGGTTCAATTATCCGAGCATTACCAATATTCTGGTTTTCCGTAACTCTTACTTCTTGTAACTTTTTTAAAAGACTTTCATGAGTTGTTCGAGCGGTTTCTAATTGTCGCTGATATTTTTTTTCTTCTTGTTTTAACTGAGGTAGGATATTAATTCTTTTTTGATGAACTGCTAATGCTTCTAATAAAGATTCTAGTTTATTTTTCAGAGCAACAGTTTCTACTTCAGATTTCGTTAAATCCTCTGTTAATTTTTGGGTTACTTCACCTATTTGTAAATTCTTGCTATTTATATTTATATTATTACTAACTTCTGCAACCCTACTATTTAATAAACTTTGCAGAGCATTTCTTTGACTGATTAAACTTTGTACTGTCGGATGTGTTGGATAAAATCTCGTTTGAGCTAATGCTAAATCATTTTCTACTTTTTGCAAATTGCTTAAAACCTGCTGTACTCCAGTAGAACTTTTCAAAGAATCAGTATCAATAGCTTCTTGAAAATTCATCCCAACTTTTTGCTGAAGACTTTCGGAACGAGCGGTTACCTCTGCTAATTTTATCTTTGTTTCAGTTATGTTAGTCTCTAAATCTTTGCGAATTGCTACAGCACTTCTAGATTCTTCTTCCAAAGAAATCACGTTGTACTTTTGCTGGAAACTACGTAAAGCTTTTTCTGCTTGATTAACGATATCTTGTGTTTCGGGTAACTGTTTGGCGATAAAATCACCAGCAGCAACAGCAGCAGCTCTATTAGTCTGTATATTATTTTCCATATACAGTTTCATTAATTCATTCACAACTGCTTCTGCTTCTTTCAGACTCTTAGCTTCATAAGAAATTTCTAAAACATCAGTTGCTGGAACCGCTCTAAGCTCAATAGATTTTGCCAAGTCTTTTGGTTTTAGAGGTACCCCATCATCATCTTTGAGATTTAAAGTTTTAATTGTTTTTAATAACAAAGGTTTGGAACTAATTACTTCGATTTCTGTGTTTATTGGACTACTTTTTATATCTAAACCTTCTAGCTGTCCAATCTCTCCTCCTAGCCCTGTTAAAGCAGAAGTCTGGTTTATTTTCTTAATCAAAAGCTTACCTTGAGCTTCAAAAACAGGTTTTTTAACAGAACCCAATATCGCTGCTGCTCCAACTGAAATAGTTAATATAAATGCAGCGGGAAGCCAACGTCGTTTGATAATATACCAAAACTTTTGTAAATCTAAATCTACTGATTCTCTAGATTCCATAATGAGCTAAATAAGAAATAAAATTAAGTTAATTATCAATTAGTTTGAAAGCATAATTTATTTACGACATCTCCATTAAACATTAGTTATATCCAAATTTTAAGAGATATCGTTTATACAAAAGCTTAACTTCATTTATTGGTCGTACTCTACCGAAAAACTACGTAAAACTGGATTTATAGCTTTACCCACCTCAAAATCTCAAAGTTAATCTATATAAATATTTAAGTATATTGACGCAAATTTATTAGATTATAAGAAACATATTTGTTTTTTTAACTCAGAGATTCATCTAAATAACACAGCTTCATATTGTTGTATTATTTAATATGTTCCATCTCAAACACCAATTTTTAGCCTAGTATCTAATAGTACGAGTTCCAATCATCCTGGCTGAAATACAACCCGTCGGTGTCAATTAAACTGAATTGCTATACCAATGTCATAAGACCAGTTTGTTGGGATTTTAAAACAAGACATTTACGCAAAGTATGTGGTTATTTGCTGCTTTCACGGCTAGAAATCGGTTTTGCTTCAGCTTCATGAGAATATTGTCAGATATCAAATGGAAAAGGCTAATATTAAAATCAAAATTTAGTATGTCAGTATTTCCTATTCCTCAGAATAGAGAAAACCCCCTGGGAAAAGGGGGTTGGGGAAATCTAACCGCGTTAAGTACTAAATTGATTTTTCAATCAGCCGTTCTACTTAGTGTTTTTCAGCCTTGTATATAAATTTAATTTGAGTAGTGTGACAATAACGTGACACCGCCTAAAGATTCAGTTAATTATAAAAAAATACTACATATAATATTCGTAGGGGAAGTTTCCCCATGAATATTCCAAGTCTCAACTTTAATACACATCTTCAACTTCCAACTGAGCTACAGTTACAGCATTAAAGGCAAATGCTGCAACCATTGGTATCGGACATCTCAACCAATAAGTCACACCTGCGGCTATCATTGTGGCGATTACTGCTGTAATAGACCAAATTCGCTCTTCACAGGTCAAGCCCCTTTCAGCCTTAATTGTTCTGAGTACTTTTGCTGGAATTGGTTCTGGCATTACTGCACCTGGAGGAAAAGCCCAGAAGTTGTTACAGCGCTCTATAAATAAATCTGTCCAACCATTATCTTGGCACCATTGGTCAACCCATTCATCGTTGTAATGTTTCATAGGATTGCTAACAAGGCGATTGAAGTTTTTCAGCATAACTTTCCAATAATAATAAATAGATATTTCTCGATTAATACTTACAGTTAACAATTCTCTACCAGAAGAGTTACAACTATAAATTGTGAAGCTTTGTAAATGTCATTCTATTGATTTAGAACTGAACAAAACAAAGCTTTCACTAATTACAAGATTAACAGCAGTTACTTAATTATTTCGCCAAATGATAATAAACTTTATCTATTCACTTCAAAGTAAATCTTTTGCAATAAATATGGTGAATATGACACCATATTTTATTAAGTTATGTAAATTGCAATAAGTATATTAATCAAATTAATCAACTTAAATTGAAAAGAATAGGTTTTGATATTTGAGTCACAATTTATTTATAAGAACACGAGAACAGACATATATAAATGTTTATATAGCTAAGATTAAGAATAATTTCAATATTTGGAGAATAATTCTATATATTTGAGAAACGGTTATATTGCTTAACTTTTGCATCTAATTGGTGATATAAGCTTAATCCGAAAGCATAAGGTTTTTTTTAGATTCATAATAAGTTGTGTTTAATTAATTATTTGAGGCTTTATGAACCCCAATCTTTATATTTTTTTAGGATATTTAATAATACTGCTGAAGTAATAAATGGTTTAACTTATGCTGAGTCTTTGAGTAATGTCGAAATTGATAATGGAGATTTTTCTTGTGAAAGTCTAAAAGCAACAAACTTTTCTCATCCCAATATGGGATAACTAATCTAAGCTAGCGCTGATTTGTAGGGAGTATCAGTAATAGCAATAATTAATTTAGATAAATATTATTTCACGAATGCACCGTTAAATCAGGTAAACTGAATAGGAAATAAAATGAGTTATGCCATTCTAATCAAAGCTTTATAACTCGGTGCTGCATATATTGATACAAATGTTGCAACTGTTGATTTTACCGATGCAATCTTTTAAACGAGTGTAAGTTAAAATTTGCGTCAAAGCTTGCGGTAGGAACTCTAAAACTAGTGTCAAAACTCGTTATTTTCTAAGATGCAAATGAAGCATATTGGTGTAATCGGTGGTGGACAATTAGCATTAATGATGGGTACTGCTGCACAAAAGTTAGGGGTAAAATTAATTGTACAAACTCCTAATACTGATGACCCAGCAGTTAGTATTGCTAGCGATACTATTTTTGCCGCAGTTGATGATGCTACTGCTACAGCAGAATTAGCTAAACATTGCGATGCGATAACTTTTGAGAATGAATTTATTAATATAGAGGCTTTATCGCAATTAGCTACAGAAAAAGTTTGTTTTCGTCCTCGGATTGAAGCATTATCTCCTCTACTAGATAAGTACCATCAACGTTGTTTTTTGCAAGATTTAGGTATACCAGTTCCTAAATTCATATTACCAGAATCATTGTTTACTGTTTTAAAATCTCAAGAAGAGCAATATAGAGAAAATAATCGGTCGCAGGAATCGGAATTACAATTCCCCGCAGTATTGAAAGCTCGTCGCCATGGTTATGATGGTCAAGGAACTTTTATTGTTGAGGACTTGTTAAGTTTAGAGAAAAAGCTGTATCAAAATCATCCGGATAAAAAACCAAAAAATAATTTAATTAAATCTCGCTATTTATTAGAAGAATTCATTCCTTTCCAAAAAGAATTATCTGTAATTGCAGCGCGTTCTACAAGTGGCGAAATCTCGACTTTTGTAGTAGTAGAAACCCAACAAGAGCAACAAGTTTGTAGACGCGTTATTGCTCCTGCTGACATCAGTCCTCAGACAGAAAAAGCTGTTAAAGATATTGCTTGTAACGTACTTGACAATTTGCAAGTAGTTGGTGTTTTTGCTATAGAATTATTCTTAACTAATAGTGGTGAAGTATTAGTTAATGAAATAGCACCCAGAACCCATAATTCCGGACATTTCTCTATTGATGCCTGCTATACTTCTCAGTTTGAGCAGCATTTACGAGTTGTATGTGATTTACCTTTAGGCAACGTGGCGATGAAAATTCCCTGTGCTATTATGGTAAATTTATTAGGTTATGAAACGCGAAAACATGACTATATAGATAAGCGCTCTAAATTAGCACAAATTCCCGGAGCATATGTACATTGGTATGGGAAATCAGAATCTCGTCCGGGACGCAAACTAGGACACATTACAGTTTTATTTGATAAATTAAATCGTGATGAAGCGATGACAATTGCTAAGAATATAGAGTCTATATGGTATTCTGAATAAATTAGAAGAGTAAATAATAATAGTCCAAAAATATTTTTATTTATTTACTACACAACATCATTTTTGAAAGCTATAATGGGTTTGTTGCACTGCAACGTTGGTGACTGCCATACAGTTTTGTGATCTATGATTTTTATGATATGGGAACCGAACAATTTCGTGGCAGTAAACCGGGCATGTACCCGGAAACTTTAAACGAGGTATTAGGCTCCCCCCTGGTTTAACCAGGTCATAAACTTAGGTAAAACGGCGTTGCGGTGAACTATAATTTCAAGGCTCCTTAAATCACTTTTCGATTTAAGGAGCTTTGTTTTGTTATTTGTAGATAATATGAAATTAGAGTTAGGTAGATAACGGTTTCTGATAAAGCATTTTGTTAAGGCAAAATATAGAACTGCTGCTTATTAGTAATTTATTTAGAAAAAATACTTATTAAATCATTGAGTTTGATATAAAACTTTGTCATTGATTGCTGATGAATGAACATACCTATTATACGAGTTTTCTATATCAAGCGAGAGTGACACTCACAATATAAGTAAAGATTCAGTCTTGTTCTACACCACATTTATTAATCTTAATTTACTATTTGTAATTTCTATTATTTTTAACGCTATTAGACTTTAAATAGCATAACTACTACGAAGCTAACACTTTATTTATAGTCCTCTATTGACAGGATACAAGCTAAAACTGTATAAAAGATATCTTTAGATATAAATTTTCCACCAAAATGATATTTATTAAATAAGATTTCATGTAAATAAAAATTTAATTATAACTGATAGAATTATTGAATATTCTAATACCAATAAATACTGCCGTGTTTCCAGCCTCAGTCTTCAAAATAGACAACGGGTTAACATTAATTCACCAAAAAATATCCACCACTCCCGTAGTTGTGACAGATATTTGGGTTAAAGCAGGAGCTAATCTAGAACCAGAATCTTGGTGTGGGATGGCTCATCTTTTGGAGCATATGATTTTTAAAGGTACTGAAATATTAAAAGCAGGGGTCTTTGATCAAACCATTGAATTCTTAGGTGGAGTAAGTAATGCAGCTACGAGTTATGATTATGCTCATTATTCACTAACTACTGCTTCTACTTATCTTGAAGAAACTTTACCCTTAATGGGTGAGTTATTGCAGAATGCAGCCATACTAGAAGTCGAATTGAATCAAGAGCGTAAAGTTGTTTTAGAAGAAATTCGACAAGCATCAGATAATCCCGATTGGATTGGTTTTCAAGTTCTTTTCAAAAGCATTTATCAGCAACATCCTTATGGTCGCTCAGTTCTCGGAAGCGAAGAGAACGTAGCGAAATATGGAGTTGAGCAACTACGTTGTTTCCACCGTACCCACTATCAACCAGAAAATATCACAGTGTCAATTGCTGGAGGAATTGATTCATCAAAAGCTTGGGATTTGGTAAATCGGACTTTTGATAAATTCGCTCCATCATGCTGTGATTATCCTTCCATTCAGAAACCCATAAAACCAACTTTAGAAGGAATTCGTCGTCAAGAAATTTCACTACCAAGACTCGAACAAGCTCGTTTATTAATGGGATGGCTAGCACCAGGAGTGGAACAATTTCGCATTGGTTATGGTCTTGATTTACTTTCGGTAATCTTGGGAGGAGGGAGAGCTTCAAGACTAGTAAGAGATTTGCGAGAAAATCGACAATTAGTAAACGGTATTTACAGTAGTTTTTCCCTGCAACAACAATCAAGCTTATTTACTATCAATGCTTGGTTAGAGTCCGAACAGTTAGAGCAAGTAGAAGAGTTAATTCGGCTTCATCTCCAAGACCTAATTAGCCTAGAAATTACCGAGCAAGAACTTAACCGTGCTAAACGTTTATTATGCAATGATTACGCTTTTTCAACAGAAACACCAAACCAATTAGCAGGACTTTACGGATACTACAATACTATTGCTTCAGCCGAACTATCAGTAACTTATCCCTCTTCAATTCAATCTTTTGACGCTAAAGAACTACAGTGGATTGCACATAAATATCTTTCACCTGATAATTATGCCGTGACGGTAGTAAAAGCAGAAGATTAAGAGAGGGGGAAGAGGGGGTAGAAAATAAAAAATACTTATAATTGTTAATTCCTAACTCTTAATTCCCAACTCCCAATCCTCAACTCCTAATCCAAAATCCAAAATCTAAAATCCAAAATCTAAATGACAACCTTGCCAAAATCATCGAATCTTCGTCGTACAGAGTTAAACAATGGAATAGTACTGCTGGTTACGGAAAATTCGGTTGCTGATGTAATTGCAACTAGAATATTTATTCGTGCTGGAAGTTGTTATGAAAATCCAGAAAAAGCAGGGTTGGCAAATTTGCTAGGTGCTGTATTAACCAAAGGATGTGATGGACTTTCAAGTTTTGAAATAGCCGAACGTGTAGAATCTGTTGGAGCTTCTTTGAGTGCTGATACAGCAACGGATTACTTTGTTCTATCTTTGAAAACCGTTACTGCTGATTTTATTCCCATGCTGGAATTGGCTACTCGAATATTGCGATCGCCAACTTTTCCTTTAGCTGAAGTGGAGATGGAGAAGCGGATTGCGATACAAGATGTACGCTTGCAAAAAGAACAGCCTTTTAGCGTTGCATTTGAACAATTACGACAAGTGATGTACGAAAATCATCCTTATGCATCTTCGGGAATGGGGGATGAAACAACTATTAGCAATTTGAATCGGGAGGATTTAGTTAAATATTATCAAACCTATTTTCGCCCAGACAACATAGTAATTAGTATTGCAGGCCGTATTTCCGAAGACAATGCAGAACAGGAAATCGATAAACTATTTGGTGATTGGCAAAATCCGGTAGATACCCAACTACCCATGATGGATGTGTCATTTCCACAAACAAAACCCCAACGAGTAATTACCCCCCAAGCAACACAGCAATCCGTAATTATGTTGGGTTATCTAGGTGCTTCAGTACATTCAACTGACTATGCTGCTTTAAAATTACTTTCTACCTATCTAGGAAATGGACTTTCCAGTCGCTTATTCATAGAGTTACGCGAAAAACTTGGCTTAGCTTACGATGTATCGGCATTTTACCCTACAAGGCAGTTCTCTAGTTCCTTTGTAGTCTACATGGGTACAGCACCAGAAAATACCGTCATAGCTTTAGAAGGATTGCGAAGAGAAGTTGATTTGCTTTCTAGTAGCAAGCTAGAAGAAAATGCCTTACAAGCTGCGAAAAATAAGATTCTGGGACAATACGCTTTAGGAAAACAAACCAACGGACAAATTGCTCAAATATATGGATGGTATGAAATTATCGGTTTGGGAATAGCCTTCGACCAAAAATTTCAAGAAGATATCGCAGCTTTAACCAGCTTAGATACCATCACAGCAGCTTCCCAATATTTAAAGGAACCATTTGTGTCAGTAATCGGTCAAGAAGAAGCAATTAGCCGAGTAATTGTATAGCGACAGTGAAGAAGATTTACTTAGAATCAATTACTTACAGATAGCAGTTTTTTTTAAGCATTTACACTGCTGTGGCATTTTAATTTTATACTGGTTAATAGATAGTGTATTTGTAAGAGATTTGCCGGGGGCACAAACCATGATGGGTATTAGAAAACTAAGTATTATTAAGAACTTAAGCTCTCTGATATCATTTCGCTTCCTTCCGAGGAATAGGTTCTACTGGTTACTTGTAATTTCCTCAACTCCTCTGCTACTAGGAACGAGTGCCAGAGTATCAATTGCAGCACCGCAACAGAGACTTGCTCAAGTAGTTGTAGGAGCTAGCATGAACCGTCCTACTCTAAAAATGGGTAGCGAAGGAGTACCTGTAAGAGAATTACAAGGTGCTTTAAAACTTCTAGGTTTTTATCAAGGTCAAGTTGATGGTCGTTTCAGAGAAGCAACTAGAACAGCAGTTTCCCGTTTTCAACAAGCAGCTGGTTTAAAATCGGATGGGGTTGTAGACAGCAATACTTGGCAAACCCTTTTTCCTAGCACAACTGCATCCACACAAGCAACTAACACCTCAGTTAATAGTACCTCAGTTACTAACGCTCCTACACCACCACCTTCTGGTACTTTTCCCGTGCCTACAGAGTCCTTTAGCAGTGTTAGGGTAGTCAATAGTTCGACACAAAGAACGATAACACCTGCCGTAAATAGTCCAGTTAGGATTGTTCGACCTTCTTCCCCAGAACCCAGACCTTCAACTCCAGCTAAAAAGAACCCCGAACCAACACCAGCAAAGCCAAAACCTAGAAATACCGTTAGGAAATCCAAACCACAAAGACAAGCTGCGACTACACGTACTCGTCAAACCACAACTACTCGTAGAAGAAGCAGTACAACCACAAAGAAAAAACCCCCAGCAATACAGTACACCGCAGCAGGATTACCGATTTTACGTCCGGGAATGCGAGGTTCTCAAGTAGTCAAATTACAGGAAAAACTGTCTAAACTGGGACTTCTCAAAGGTGTTGACGGAGATTTCGGCCCGGTAACAACAGAAGCAGTAAAAGCATTTCAAAAGCGTAATGGTTTAGAAGCGGATGGTGTTGTCGGAGGAGCTACTTGGACTCTTTTAGATAGACGTAAACGTTAATTGATTGTAAATTAATTGAATAATCCAACTTTTTGTAGGGTGTGTTGTCGCAGAGCGCAACGCACCATTATTATTTCTAATATCCATCTGATATCTTGTCAAATCGGCAATTTCTGATGTAATAAAATTTCTAAGTGAATTATTGCAAAAATTTATTCGTTACAGAACTGAAAACCTTGTACATTATTAGAGCATCAGCTTTTACTTAACAATTTACACCCTTATTCTGCCAAACGAAATTCAGATACTTAATAAAATTAAAGTCGCAACGAGAACCCGTAATAAGATAATATATATCCAAAAAATAATAAGGTATCATTAGATGCCATTATTCCGAAAGCATTATCTATCAGCTTTCACTTATGAGCGGATACCAAAAAGTTTATTGTAAATGACCCAGACAAATCAATAATTTTCTCAAACAAAGCCTATGTTGCACTTTATATTAACTTGGCTTGGCACTGCGGTGTCACTGCTAAT
>CAKZYM010000457.1 GCA_937884685.1 uncultured Calothrix sp. | reverse complement strand
ACTGTTCACTGTTCACTGAAATGGATTATCGGGATGCAGGGGTTGATGTTGAAGCTGGACGCGATTTTGTTGGTCAAATTCGTGATTTGGTTCACAGCACTTTTAGAAAGGAAGTAATTGGGGGTTTAGGTGGTTTTGGTGGTTGTTTTGAATTACCCACGGGCTACAAGCAACCTGTTTTAATTTCAGGAACTGACGGTGTTGGCACGAAGTTGAAAATTGCGAATATTATTAACCGTCACGATACTGTTGGTATAGATTTGGTCGCTATGTGCGTCAACGACGTACTGACATCTGGTGCAGAACCTTTATTTTTTTTAGATTATTTAGCGACGGGTAAACTTAATCAAGAGCAGTTAACTCAGGTAGTTGCAGGTATCGCTTCTGGTTGTAAACAAGCTGGTTGCGCTTTACTCGGTGGGGAAACCGCCGAAATGCCAGGTTTTTATCAAGCAGGAGAATATGACTTAGCTGGCTTTTGTGTAGGGATTGTCGAGAAAAGTCAGATGCTTGATGGAACTAAGGTAAAAGTAGGAGATGTTGCAATTGGTTTAGCCAGTTCTGGAGTACACAGTAATGGCTTTAGTTTGGTAAGAAAAATAATTAGCGATAAAAAATTAAGTTGGGACGATACCCCAAGTATATTTAACGGTAAGTCTTTGGGTGAAACTTTGCTTACTCCCACACAACTCTACGTTAAACCAGTGTTAGCAGCTCGGAAGAAAGGGTTAGAAATCCACGCAATGGCACATATTACAGGTGGTGGATTACCAGAAAACCTGCCCAGATGTTTGGGGGAAGGACAATCTTTCAAAATTGAAACTAATAGTTGGATGATTCCACCTGTATTCGAGTGGTTAGCACAAACGGGTTCTGTTAATTCTCAAGCAATGCATAATACTTTCAATATGGGGATTGGTTTCGTTGTTATAGTTCCAGCGAACCAAGCACAACAAACAATCAGCTTTTTTGAGTCTTATAATATTGCTGCTAGTAATATTGGTGAAGTAATTTCTGGCAATAAAGAATTAATTGGTTTATGAAAAATAAGCATTATATTATACATAATAATTAAGAACTTTTAGTTTTATTGCAAACCAAAACCACCTCTATCGCTTATATAAAGAGTGTTTTGGATTCTTATATCAGCAGGGCTGAAGTTAGCAATTACTTATTTATATGAATCATTTATTACTTTTCTACCGGGATGGCATAGGAAATACTCATGACTACAAACGTTAAAATTTGCTAAGTTAGTTTTAACATATTGACAAAGTTTGCTAAAGACGCGCAGAAAGTTAGCGCCAAAATCCGAAGCATTAGTGTTTTCCGGACTACAGGTGTGACTTAGGGTCGTGTTAAGAATAAATAATATTAAATAAAAGGTTATGGTTGTAAATTTCGCCCTTACTTGTGCTTCTAAGACGCTTTTGAAAGAAGTATTCCAAAACTTAGACGCGCAAAGTTGCCCGAATAATTATAATTTTCATATGCATACCGTATACTCTGATGGTAAAATGGAGCCTTCAGAATTGATGCAGCAAGCAATTGACAACGGTTTAAAAGGACTTGCAATTACCGACCACCACAATACAGGTGGTTATAAAGCTGCTCGGAAATGGTTAGAAGATTGGAAATGCAATAATCCCGATGCTGATACACCTTATTTGTGGAGTGGTGTTGAAATTAATGCCAATCTTTTGAATGTAGAAGTTCACATCTTAGGTTATGCTTTTGACCCAGAACATCCGAGCATACAACCCTACACCCAGGGACAACCAGTTACAGGTTCCGAGTACGAAGCTGTAAACGTAATTGCTGCTATTCAAGAAGCTGGAGGATTTGCAGTACTAGCTCACCCAGCACGTTATAGAAAAAGTCACTTTGATTTGATTCCTGCTGCTGCTGAATTAGGAATCGATGGGGTAGAAAGCTTCTACGCTTATAACAGTCGCAAACCTTGGAAACCAAGTGTTACCCAAACTCAACAGGTGCAGCGATTAGCCAACGAATACGGATTATATAGTACTTGCGGTACCGATAGTCACGGTTATAGCTTACTTCTACGATTATAAGTAGTAAGTTGTTAGTAATTAGAATTGCCAACTATGAACTAACAACTCTCAGCTATCAAGTAAGTACTATTTTTGAAATTCTGATAATAACCAAGAAATAACTTGGCTATGATTAGTTTGACGAGAACGACGAAAAGCTTCTTCAAGCATTGAAATATCTAAACCTGGTAGTACTTGAGATTGAGTGATTCTTCTGCTACCTTGATTTTCTATTAAAAAAGCTATAACTCGAACATTTTTAACATCTATAATCCAGTATTCATTAACACCGAATTCTTCATAAAGCAGACGTTTTTCACCTTTATCATCGGCTAATGAAGTATTAGCAACCTCAATAACTAAATTTGGTGCTGGAAATTCATCAAGACTAATAATAGAGGTTCCGTAAGGAATTGCATCAGCATTCTCACCAACATAATAAGAAACATCAGGTTGAGCTTCTCTGTACCCAGTTTTACGAAAGCTACAATTATCTTTCACATTCATCGGGATACCTTTAATAGCTGCGTAGTTGCTAGCAGCTAAGATAACTAATGCGTGGTCTTGTGAATGGTCATTTCCTAATACTGACATTTCAATCCTTATTCTACCGTTGTAGTAGTAGCCCTTAGCTTTTTCATAAGCCGGGTCTTCGATTATTTGGATATATTCATCCCAAGACATGGGTACCCAAGTGTCAGTTAGTATTTTTGTTTGTAAATTGCTCATAATAATTAGTTTGAGCCGATAATAGTTAACCTTATTATGACAGTGAAATTATAAGTTAGTTGATAGTGGTATATTTCAACCTATAACAGAGAACTGTTAACTGCTTGCTGTCAAACTATAATTAATAAGTTCGGGAAAAAATA
This sequence comes from uncultured Calothrix sp., assembly GCA_937884685.1. Lineage (GTDB taxonomy): Bacteria > Cyanobacteriota > Cyanobacteriia > Cyanobacteriales > Nostocaceae > Rivularia. Next base: position 5,015 of record CAKZYM010000457.1, on the reverse strand, counting down.
TTGAAAAATCAGCTTGAAGTTGCTGATAATTTAAAAATAGTTCTTCGACTCCACCAAATAAATTATTTTTTCTTTTGATTCTACGAGAAATTCCATTAATAGCTCTATCAATCGTAGACGTTTCTCTATATGAAGCCAGCCAATCATGAGCAATCATGTCTGGAAGAATATTTTTTAATCTATCAGGAAGTATTTTTTGATTTTCTAGTAATACTTGATAAACATTATTTGTAAATTCAGCAAGTGGAATAGACGAATAGTTAGACCAATTCTTTGCTAAAAAATGGTCGTAAAATACATCAATCATTATTCCAGAAAATCTGCGTCTATCGACACCGATTAGCCTTTTACTTGACCGGAATATTGGATGAGAATCGGTAAAACTATCAATTTTTCGATGCAAGTAAATTCCTTCAATTATTTTAAGTGAATAAATATTTTCTATCGAACCTTTGACAAAATCTCCTAAAAGATTTCCTATCAAAGACTCTGGTGTACCATCTGATAAAAATAGATGAGCTAGATAATTCATTTTGAAAAGACGTTAAATAACATAGTAAAACTTTAATACAATGTAATCCTGCTAACTTTAATAGTTTCACAAACGATATTATAAATTAATTAGTGATAATACTGAAATTAAGAATATAGCTAAAATATGAATCAATTTTTAAATATATTTACTAGTTCATCTCAAAATGCAAATTTGATGTCAAATGACCGCACGGGATTAATATTATTAGTTGGAATTGCGATAATTACCGGAATTATGTGGCAAATACCCAGCGGTAAAATAATTCTTTATCCCTTAACTTTGCTATCAACTTGGTACCACGAAATGGCACATGGTTTAATGGCTGTGATGCTAGGAGCAAATTTTAAAAAGTTAGAAATTTTTGCTAATGGTAATGGATTAGCGATGTATGAATATCGCGGTTCGTTATTTCTTGGTCCAATTGGTAAAGTACTTGTTTCTGCTGCTGGTCCAATGGGACCTCCGATAATTGGTGCTGGTTTTATTTTGGCTTCCCGTAGTTGGCAAACATCACAGCAACTTTTAATTATTTTGGGCAGCTTTATGTTAATTTCGGTTCTGATTTGGGTACGAACCGGAGTGGGAATTTTACTAATTACTCTACTTGGTTTAATAATATTGGCAATTGGATTAGAAGCATCTCCAGAAATCAAAGTCTTTGCAATTCAGTTTCTTGGAGTGCAGGCTTGTATTAGTACCTTTCGTGATTTTGATTATGTTTTTCGTTACTATAATGGTTATTCTGACACTGCAAAAATTGCCAAAATATTGATATTACCCCATTGGTTTTGGGGAATTTTGATAACGCTTGCATCAGTTTTTCTTTTATTACAGAGCCTTCGTATTGCTTATTTCTCAAATTAATAAATCTGGTTTTATAAATGTGGGGAGTAGGAAGTAGGGATAATAATGGTTTTAAGCCAATTTACGTTCTGTGAAATAGTTGAGTTTATTTGTGCTAACTTACTTCATAAAAGGCGAAGGAGCTGAAGAAAACAGTCGAAAAATCGCTGTAAATCCTCTTAAAGAAGAACTTTCCATTAAATTAATTCCTAAAACGACACTTCTCCTCACTCCTTGAAGGAGAAAGACAAAATAAAATTTTGTGTTTTTATATAAGACCCAAAATATCAACACCCAAAAAATGTTATCAGATGATGATGCTGAAGAATATTGGTATATTTTACTATTAACTTTTATAAATATAACCTTTTATACATGAATAATTAGACAAGAAATAGACTGTAAATAATTTGACTATTCTGTGATAATTATTTTCTAGTACATTTTCAATCTCAGAGGCTACTAGGAAAGGAATTTCAATCTTTAGAGGATATGAACGGAGCCGATTATTTATCAACAAGCTTAGTAATTTAAATTACCAGTTTTATCCTTTGTCTTGAATTATTAACCATAAAATTATTCTTAGAATATCACTGTAAACGTAAAGTTCTTGTTAAAAACTGCTTCAGGTAGATGCGTAATGCCCCATCAAAATGATAAATAAATAATCATGATCGTTTATTAAATCAATTTAATTGATTCTCGGTTTCGGTGAAGCTCGGCGAAAGAGGATTCTTCCGCCAGACTTCACGTGAAGCTTGGCATCAGCTTTAGTATGCCTAAAATTTAAATCCACTCCTCGCACTCAATTTAGACCCAACCGAATCAAATTTAAAAGTACAAATCGACAACCGCGCATATACTGATGAAAGCATCTGCAAAATTCGACTTTGAGGACGAGAAGTTCAATGCACCACCTTCTCGTATCGTCACTTGGTGTCAAATGATTAACCCGAAGTACGACATGAATGACACCGAGGGTCTAAGCTCCTACGGTTTGGCAATTAAGCTAGAAAATGCCCGTGCTGTCGGCTTTGTACCGGATGACAATTGGCAACAGGTAGAACATCACTTTAGTTCTGGGGTTGAGACAGTTTATATTAGTACAACTCCAAATATAGTAATAGTACGTCGAGGTCCTTTATCGGTAAAAGACCGAGAAACAGGTGCAAAGTTAGGAACTCTTAGAGATAATTATGATGCTTTTTTAGCAGACAAACTTAAATTTAAAACTTTTACTCGCTATCTTATTTTTTTGGCAGGAAACGACAAGAATTTTTTACATGAATCACCTTTACAACTAACTTTGAATGGTGCGGCTGGAGCAAGTTTTAGTAAGTCTTATTGTGAATATCAGCAAGGAAGAGCAATAGGGGGATTTGTTGCTGAATTAGAAAGAGCTTATGCAGGATACCGCAGACAAGCTGCAACTCCGAAAGGCCCATTATTTCATGCTCACGGTATTTTCTCGCCAATAATTGAATGTGAAGAAAGAGGAATTGCCACAAATACTGTCTTAGTTGCTGCAACTGTAGACTACAAGCACCCTACAGTTTCCACATTAACTAACTATCTGATTGCTTCAGACTCAAAAGAGTCAGAATTAATCTCCAAGAACTTTGAAGAATACAAAGATTTTGCCAAGGAACCCGTAAAAACAGAAACACCTCGTCCAATGGTTGCAGCTGGGGTTTCTAGCTCCTACGTTTACCCAGACGAAGATGATTTTGGGTATCCACCATATTAGGTAATAGGTAAGAGGTAATAGGTAATAGGTAAGAGGTAAGAGGTAAGAGGTAATAGGTAATAGGTAATGGGTAATAAGTAATAGGTAAATATCATCTTATTTTGTTAAAATTTTATAATAATGATTCCATTTTAGTTTCATCTATTACTCTCCACTCCTTACCTCTTACCCCTTACCCCTTACCTTTTACCCCTCACCCCTTACTCAGTTCAAGTTCTTTTATTTTGAGTTTTTTTATAATTGCTATTAATATTCTGATAATGATTTCAACTTCTTCAATCATCAGACTAAATTTTTGGCTACTAACTAAATTGGATTTAATCATTAACTCCATCCAATATTTACTTTCGCTTGCTTCTTTAAGAGCAATAGAATATTTATTAATAAAATCTTTATTAGATTGTGCATAAATAGCCTCAGCACAATTAGCCCCAATCGATGTACCGCTTTTCAATAATTGTTTGGATAAAATCTTCCCAGCATCATCAAAGTTTCTTTGACTTAATTTTTCCAAAATTGGAAACTAATTTGCCGTAGAAGATAATGACTTAGGAATGGGTTTATTGGCATGATACTGAACAGCAGACAAATAACAGGCTGACAGGGTATCCAAATGACACAGGTTCATTCACAAACGAAGCGTTATCGCGGTTTTGTTCTTACTAACGAGGGATTGCAAAAACTTAACAACTGCATTCAAAAGTTGGAAGCTCAAACCAGAATGCGCTACGGAGCGAGCGCTATAGCCCGGAAGGTCCAGTTAGTAGAATCGGATGGTATTCATCCTATTACTGTTAGAAAAATATTGCAATGCCAGACTGGGGTTGATTATCGCTCTATAGACCATGTTTTTCAGGCTTTGCAACTATCTCTGAGTGAAGGTGATTACGCTCATGCAGATTTATGTAAATATAATAAGTCTAGTCAATCTAAATGGGCAAATATTTCTTCCTCTCCTACCCACATCAATATTCCGGATATCTCAAATTTTTACGGACGTACTCAAGAAATCGCTCAACTCGAATCCAAAATTATTTGCGATACGCAAAGCGTCACGCATCCTGCGTATCGCACTAAAGTGGTAGCTCTATTTGGTACAGTAGGAATCGGTAAAACTGCAACAGCTATTAGATTAGCACATTCGCTCAAAAGCAGATTTGATTTTGTCATTTGGAAGTCACTACGTCAAGCTCCTACTCTTGAAGAATTATTAATAAGCGTACTTAATAAGTTTCCGACAAATGTTGATAATAAGAATAATTTACCTACAAGTCTGTATAGCTTAATTGATTTGTTTTTAGAAAAGCTTCAGCATCATCGTTGTTTGTTGATTTTCGATGGTTTTGAAACCGTTATGAACAATCATGATGGTGAAGATACTGCTTATGAGGATTTTCTACGAATATTTTTAGAAAGTAAGCATCAAAGTAATGTGATACTAACTACTCGTAATAAACCTAATTTAGTTGATACTCTAGAAGATAAAAATCTATATTCAAAACGGCTTAATAATTTACAGGTTGACGAGATTAAAAAAATATTTGCTCAAGGAGGTATTTATAGAGGCTCGCAAGAACATTGGGTACATTTAGTTGATTACTATGGTGGAAATCCACTGGCATTAAAAAGTGCTTCTAATCAGATTTTAAAATATTTTGAAGGTAATATTGCTAGGTATTTAAAAGAATTAACGACTAGCAAGTTTATTCTTAAAGATGTTCAAAAATTGTTAATAGAAGAAATAAACAAATTATCTAAATTAGAAAAAAAAGTTATCCAAAAATTAGCACGTTATACCCATAAAGTTTCATTATCACAGCTTCGCCAAGATTTAAACGAGCCAAAGGTTGAACCATATTTGCTCAATGCACTAGATGATTTAAATTCCCG
>CAKZYM010000456.1 GCA_937884685.1 uncultured Calothrix sp. | reverse complement strand
ATGTTGTTTGTAGTTAAGAGTTTGTAGGGAGTATTAATTTAATTTTGGATTTTAGATTCTGAGTTAGAAGTAATTTCTACCCCCCCTCTACTCCTCCATCTCTTCCACAACCTCTTTCCTATCGGTCAAAGGTTTAACAACTTTTGCAATCGCTTCGGAAATAAAAGCTTTAACAAACTCATCTCGACGATTCTATTGAAACTGTCTTTGGACAACTTCTGTCATTCCTCCATCACCCCAATCTTGGTCGTGACGAAAATATTCAATAAAACTCTTACCTGCAATTCTAGTTAAATAAGCTGCTGTTACTCCTTGAATTGCTTTCCCTAGCACTAGGGTTGCGACGTTTAACTGTAGCGCTGTAGAAACTAACTGTATCGCTCCTTTAACTATTCCCAAACTCGCTAAAGTCTTTGCTAAGGAAAGCGCTAATTCTCTTCCTCGTTCCATATTTAATTCGCAACCATAAATCCGTCCTATTTCTACTACCATTTGCGCGTTAACGGCAGCGGTTGCAAGCAAATCTACTCCCGGTAAAGGTGTAACTGAAACTACACCCGCTCCAATCCATTGAAACCGGTCTACAATTTTATTCGCTTGCCGACGACGTTGTGTATCGATGAGTTTTTTGGCTTCTTCTCCCAATCTTATCGATTGCAGCAAAATATTATCAGCTACTAAATCTTCCCCTTCAGCCCGTAATATTGCTGCCATTCTGCGTAACAAAGGCACTATTTCCGGCTCGGAACGAAAAACATCCCCATTCTCTAACTCTACCTCTTGAGGATTAGCCGAAATTGCCACTACATCATTTGTGGGAATAAAACCCCGGACTCGCTCGCGGAGCTTGGCTAAAATTCTTTGGGTATCTTCTTCTGTATATAAATCGGTTTTGTTAAGTACTAATAAAGAGCGTTTACCAATTTCCGCTAATGCTTTTAAAGGTTCGTATTCAGAACGTCGTAAATCGTTATCTACTACAAACAATAACAAATCCGCACTGGTCGCTAATTCTCTTGCTAACTGTTCCCTTTCCGTACCAGCAACCCCTGCTTCCAAAATTCCCGGTGTATCGGTAATTAAAATTCTGCGCTCCATTCCCTTGAGACGCAGACAATAAGTTTCCCCAACGGTAGTAGTCCCCATGGGAGCATTGACCTTACCAACCATCCTTCCCATCACCGCATTTACCAAAGAAGTCTTCCCAGCACTTCCCGTACCAAATACCACCACTTGAATTTCACCACGGGATAAATTCGCTTCAATTTCGCGAGATTTACTCAGCAAAGCTTGACGAGAGACTTCATCTTGAATTTGAGAAACCTGTTTCCGTACAGCTTCCAAAGTTGTGGAAGCGGTTTCGCTTTTCTTTTCAGGAAGCTTAATATTAGGACGTTTGCGGCTGCGACTGCGCTGTTCTCCAGACTGTATTTTCAAAACATAATAAACGAAAGCTGCAATCAACGCTGCAATTAAAATAACCAGCAAAAACAGCAATAAATTAACTAAAATCGGAGAATAATAGGATAATGTCCAAGAAAGCCGGTTTAGAGAATCTAAAAACCACAGACCAACTCCGAGGATGACGATTAAGCCGACAATTAACGTAACTAAGCGGGATACTGGTATTTTGGGCATTGGGAAAGGAGTTAGAAGTTAAGAGTTAGGAGTTATGAGTTATGAGTTAAAAGTTATCAATCACATTGCTTTTCAAGTACCTTTCATTATCCTAAGTTAGCAATATTGCTTCATTCCCTTTTCCTCGTTCCCTATTAATAGAAGATTTTCGATTTAAAATCCATAATCCTAAAATACCTTTGACCTTTAACCTTTAACATGCAGACCTATATCGATTATTTTTTTCTAATATAAACGTGACGGAACTTGTTAAACGTGTAAAAATTTTTCAACAGGACATTTTATCAGGAGATATCAAGCTATGGGATTATTTGACCAGGTTCTTAATGCGGTGAACGACCCACAAACGCGAGGTAGCATGAACGATATTGGGGGTATTCTCAATACGGTGCAGCAGTTGAGCGGTAATGCAGGTACGGATTCTTCTAACATGCAATCTGCTATGGGTGTTGTGGGAAATTTTGTTCGTTCTTCTCTACAAGAAAAGCGAGTTACTGAAGGCGACCAGCAGGCTCAATCTATAGTAGACCAATTTAGCGGTACTTCTCCTAATTCTCAAGCTGTTAATACTCTTTTCTCTGGAGCTATGCAGCAACAGGTAATCCAGGCTATTACCGAGCGTACCGGTTTGGATGCAAATATGGCTCAACAAATATTACCGATGTTGGTTCCTATGGTATTGCAATTTTTACAGTCGGGTACTAACACAAATAATCCTCAAACTGGTGGAAATTCAGTTCTGAGCAGTTTTCTCGATGCTGATGGTGATGGTGATGTTGATATTTCCGATGCGATGGGAATGGCTAGTCGCTATCTAGGACGATAGTTTCAATTTTCAGTTATCAAATTTAATTGGTAACTGATTATTTAAAGAGTTAGGAATTATTTACAAATTATTTCTTATTCCTTGTTTTATCCCTTATCATTTAGTTCTTATTCCTTGTA
>CAKZYM010000455.1 GCA_937884685.1 uncultured Calothrix sp. | reverse complement strand
AATTTTTGCTGGAGGTTTCTTAGCTACAGTGGTTTTATCATCTTTTGAACGGGGAGCTTGCCATTTTTTCTCGTAATCGCTCCAAAATAAAACTACGTTTTCACAACCGCTGACGCATTTAAGAAAATATTTCTTTTTAACTTTGCTGCTCTTGATTTTTGCTAAATAATTATTGCATTCTGGACAGCGAGTTCTGGATTTATCATATTTTCGTTCGGTATTTTGATAATTTTTCTTTCCATTTGAACCAGCAACGGGTACGGTTTTTGCTTTAACCAAAGCTGGTGCAAAATAATCTTGATTCCAATTAGTTAAATATTTCTGCCAAGGTTGTTTTCCCGAAGCAATGCTATCGAGCGCATCTTCCATTTGTGCGGTAAATTCTGTTTTTAATAAATCTGGTAAAGCTTTTTGTAAAAAATCATCTACTTCTAATCCTAAATTTGTGGGCTGTAAATTTGACTTTGTTAACTGTACGTAACCGCGTTTTTTCAAAGTCGCGATTGTAGGAGAATAAGTACTGGGACGACCAATTCCTTTACGTTCCATTAACTGAACTAACTTCGGTTCGCTGTATCTTGGTGGTGGTTGAGTTTGTTTCTTGTCGTGACCGGCATTTTCTAAAGTTAAAATTTGTCCTTGTTCTAAAGTCGGTAAAAGCGTATCTTTACTTAGATTTGCCCAGTATTTAGCGTAGCCGAGAAACTCTACTACCTGTCCCCTCGCTTGCCACAATATTTCACCAGATTTAATAATTACCAAAGTTTTACGAAGTTGAGCAGGACGACATTGAGAAGCAACCGCTCTTTTCCATATCAATACATATAAGCTAAATTCGTCTGGAGAAAGTTCAACTCGCAATTCTGTTGAAGGACGAAATACATTTGTAGGACGAATCGCTTCATGAGCTTCCTGAGCAGTTTTTTTACTGCGATGTCTTGCTGTTTTATTGGGTAAATTCTGCGGGTCTTTTTGCTCCAACCATTTCCTAACGCTGTCGCAGAACTCCGGACTCAACATTACAGAATCGGTTCGCATATAGGTAATTAAACCGGCTTCATACAGCTTTTGCGCTACCTGCATTGTTTTTTCAGGAGCAAATTTTAATCTAGAACCAGCAGCTTGTTGCAGAGTAGAGGTAATAAAAGGTGGTGGTGGTTGACGGTAGGTGGTTTTTCCTTCGTATTTGATAATTTGATGGGGATGTTTTTTTGCTTCTGCAACCAAACGGTCGGCTTCAGCTTCGGAAAGTACGCGAGTGGATTCGGCTTTTTCTGACTTTTTAACTACAGTATCGTCGTTATCTTGATTATCTTGCTGTGTTGAATCGGGAGCAGAATTAATCATTCCCTTGTAAAAAGCGCGAAACCCTTCAGCATAATCTACCCAAACGCTCCAATAATCTTGAGGTACAAAACTGAGAATTTCTCTTTCCCGCTGACATATTAAATGAAGAGTTGCGCTTTGAACTCTTCCGACACTCTTTGCACCATTATTCAAAGCCCAAACCAGCGGACTTCCCTTATAACCAACTAACTTATCCAGACAATCTCGACACAATCCAGCACCAACTAAATTAGCATCTAACTTTCTAGGTCTAGCCACAGCAGACCGGACAGCAGACTCGGTAATTTCCGTATAAACAACTCTTTTGGGTTCTCTTAATGCCAAAGCTTCCTTTAAATGCCAAGCAATCGTTTCCCCTTCCCTATCAGGGTCTGTGGCTAAAACCACTTCCTGAACCTGTTTAGCTGCGGCTTTTAACTTACTAATAGTTTCCTTGGCTTGTTGGCTGCGCGGAATGTAGCGACACCGCACATTATTACCATCCATAGTAAAGCCCAGCGAGTCTTCACCTTCATTACTCAGTTCTCGAATATGACCGCAGCTAGCGCGAACAATCCACTCACTTCCCAGAATTTTACTCAGCTTCTTAACTTTACCAGGGGATTCCACTATCAGCAGGCGTTTGGGCATGACACTAATAGATTGAGATGCAACTAAAAAAGACTTAACTGACAGAACTTATAAGCTTTCATATGACAGTTATAGTACAGTTGTTTTGAATAATTTTATTTCGATTAAAAAAATTAATAAATGTCTATTGGGGATTAGGAATTGGGCATAGGGGATTGGGCATTGGTAATTGGTAATTGGTAATTATTAAATTGTTACGCATTTTATTTGTATACTATTAGCGACCAAGATGGTTGCACTACAATATTTTGATGCTTTTGCATTATACAAATTAGCTGTACATCAGCTTAACTCCTAACTCCTAACTCATAACTCCTAACTCATAACTCCTAACTCCTAACTCCTAACTC
>CAKZYM010000454.1 GCA_937884685.1 uncultured Calothrix sp. | reverse complement strand
TGAAACGTATGTGGGGAGTACTTGTGTGTACACGGTAGCCTTGACAAGGAGAGGGGTTGGGGGTGAGGTTTTAAGATGTACCTTGCAGAGACCGGGAAGCGCTATACCAATTACCCATTACCTATTACCTATTACCAAATATTAAAACTTATAATTCATCCCTACTTGTATAATTCTACCTGCATCAGGGAAGCCAGAAAATAATTGAAATCTCTGGTCAAAAATGTTTTCGACACTACCATTAAGCGCTAAGTTTTCACTTACAGGTACTCGCAATTTAAAATCAAAGGTTGTGTAACCGGGTAAGGATTCTGTATTAGTATTATTCGTAGGATAACTACCCAAAGAATGCATCAAAATTCCTGCATACCAACCTTGTGGATTTTCATAGGAAAGTCCCAAGTTAATACTATCAGCACCAGCAAATCTTAATTCTTGGTCAACTTCATCAGGATTTGAACTTTCAATAATTTTGGGGTCATTTAGAGTATAGTTACCAGAAAAATAGAAATTTTTAGCTAATTGTAAATTTAAGGCTAGTTCTATTCCATTTGTCCGAACTTTACCGATGTTTTCATAGGTAGAATTGTCTCTATCGAAAGCAATATTATCGGTAATAGTGTTATTGAAAAACGTCAAACGTAGTAAACCAATATCACCTAATTGTTGGTCAATACCTACATCAAAACTGTTACCTCTTTCTGGTTTTAAATCTGGATTACCTTGAGCAAAGGGTGAATTGCTAAATAAATTAAATAGAGTCGGAACTCGGAAATTACGGATATAGTTAGCTCTAAGTGTAGTCCTTTCTGCTACATTCCAACGCGCACCTACTGTTGGAGAAGTCACCGAACCATTTATCAAACTATTGAAGTCTTGACGCAATCCGAAGTTTAATCGCACGTCTGGAGTCACATCGAGCAGATATTTAGCAAATACCGCTCCTTGTCCAATACTATCGTCGTAATTCTCTGTTTCTGTCCCATCTTCGAGGTTACGAGTCACATTTTCAGCGCTGACATTACGATAGTCAAAACCATAAGTAATGTTTTGATTATCAGCAATTTGCCAATTATGCTGTACCTGAAAACCTAGAGATTTTTGATTGTTATCAAATTGTTGCTGATTACTGATGTCTGTGCGATTGTCAAAACGAGTATTGAGAAAATCTAAATAGACTCTCGCTGTTAATAAGGAATCGTCTGCTTTTCCTAATTTTGCGTTCCAGGTTAAATCTGTGAGAACTTGGTCGGTGTACTTACGATTATTATCCGTGAGCGAGTTAAAAGAAGCTTGGGGAGTTGCGACACCACCGGGAACCCCTTGGTCTTTTGCTAGATAAATAGTATTAAAACTCAAACTTTGACGCTCATTTAATTCTGCATTGACCTGCAAATTGAGATTATTGTAGAGTACATCGGCATTTTCTCTAGTTCCATCAAAGTCAACTTCAGGAATGGAATAATCAAAGTTATTGTTAGCACGAGTGCGGTTATACCCTAGCAACCAAGAGATATTACCCTGTTTACCGCTAGTTTGAATGCTTTGTTCGTTTAAATCGTAGCTACCAAATCTTAATTGAGCTTTGGTGGTAATATCTTCTGTCGGACGACGAGTAATGATATTGATTGTCCCTCCAATCGCATCGGAACCATAGAGGGTAGAACCTCCACCAGGAAGAACTTCAACCCTTTCGACAATATCTGTAGTAATTTCTGCAAGGTCAAAACCACCACTACCAAGGTTGTTAATTGGTCTTCCGTTGAGCAATATCAATACTTGTCCGGTATTAGAACCGCGAATAAACTGACCGCTCAAACCACCAATTTCTGTTCCCACAGTACCGTCGGGTAAAATACCGGGGACAAATCTCAATGCTTCTTTAACAGTACGCGCTCCCTGGGCTTCGATTTCTTCGCGGTTAATCACGTATACTGGACGAGTCGCATCCCGTACTTTTCCTTCCCGACGAAAAGGTGTAAATACTGGTTGGTCTAATATTTCTCCTATTACCGTAAGTTCAATATCTGCTTCTTCCTTTTCCTCTTTTTCTGCTTCTGGTGAAGGGGTATTTTGAGCAATTTCTTTCCTATTATTAGCTTTAATGGAATTATTTTCAGGGATTAAACCAGGAATTATTTCTAAATCCTTTGCTGTACCTTGATGCTGATTAAATTCCGATATTTTTTTTATTTCTTGTGCTTTAGCGCTATCGTTTCCAGACAATATCGCTAATATCGTCATTATTAAAACTGCTAACTGTATTTTCGATTCCCTACTAGAAACAATTTTCATCCGTACCTCGCAGATATTTGTGTTTTCTATTACATTGGCGGGTATTCTGACTTCAAGACTTTTGTCTCATCACAGCTGCGGGACAGCGCTGGATTTACACCAAACTTTCCCCCTTACCTCTGATAGCTGACCCCCATCAGAACCAATTAATTCAAGATATGTTTATGCTGGAAGCAATTCGGTATATTCCATTTTGCGGAATAATTCGCGCTCACTAATCAAAAACAAGTATTTGCTATTTATATACTATTTATTATGCCTAATTGTGTTTCTAAGACAACTTATTTAAATAAATATTTTTGTTCAAAAATGGCAATGTTAATGTCAATGTTATGGTTATTGTTAATGTTAATGTCAAGCTTTTACAGAATATCAAATATTAATTAAGCTTTTAAAAATAACTTATACAAATAAACTTGTTCTTGTTAATATTTAAAATTAAATAACCATTATACCGTTTATCACGCAACTGAGGTACAGCTTCAACTCACACGAATAAAACTGTGCTTTATTTCCCCTCTCCTTAATAAGGAGAGCAGTGCGTTGCGGAGGTTCCCTCCGTTGAAG
>CAKZYM010000453.1 GCA_937884685.1 uncultured Calothrix sp. | reverse complement strand
ATGTCTCAACGTCCCATCTACCTAGATTGCCACTCTACAACACCCGTTGATGAAAGAGTATTAAATGCAATGCTACCTTACTTTACCGAACATTTTGGCAATCCTTCAAGTATTAGTCATGTTTATGGCTGGGAAGCGGAAGCTGCTGTTAAGAAAGCGCGAAAAACTATTGCAGCAGCTATCAATGCAAGCCCCGAAGAAGTAATTTTTACCAGCGGTGCGACGGAAGCAAATAATTTAGCGATAAAAGGTGTTGCTGAAGCTTATTTTGCAAAAGGTCAACATATTATTACTGTTCAAACCGAGCATAGTGCAGTCATAGACCCTTGTAATTATTTAAAAACTTTGGGTTTTGAGATTACTTTTTTGACCGTACAGAAAGATGGAATTATTAATCTGAATGAATTAGAAAAAGCCTTTCGTGAAGACACTATTCTAGTTTCTGTTATGGCTGCAAATAACGAAATTGGAGTTCTACAACCGCTTACAGAAATTGGTGCAATATGTCGCGAACGGAATATCCTTTTTCATTCAGACTGCGCTCAAGCAATCGGTAAAATACCCTTAGATGTACAAGGGATGAATATTGATTTAATGTCATTAACCGCACACAAATTATACGGTTGCAAAGGAATCGGAGCCTTGTACGTGCGTCGTCGTAATCCTAGAGTAAACTTGGCTTCCCAGCTACACGGTGGCGGTCACGAGCGGGGGATACGTTCTGGCACATTATATACACCCCAAATTGTCGGATTCGGAAAAGCTGTAGAAATAGCCTTGCAAAATCAAACTACAGAAAACGAATTGATTACCCAACTTAGACAAAGGTTGTGGGAACAGATTTCACAACTAAAAGGAATTCATCTTAACGGACATCCAACTCAAAGATTAGCGGGAAACTTGAATGTCAGCGTTGAAGGAGTAGATGGTTCGGCATTATTATTAGGATTGCAGTCAGTAATGGCAGTTTCTTCTGGTTCTGCTTGCTCGTCAATAAGTACTTCAGCTTCCCACGTGTTAACAGCATTAGGTCATCCGGAAAAGCTTGCTTATGCTTCGGTCAGATTTGGGATAGGAAGATTCAATACTGTTGAAGAAATAAACAAAGTAGCAGAGCATTTTGTTTCTACAGTTGAAAGCTTGCGTAAACAAGCTGTAATTATTTAGATATTGACATGTTCAGAAACAGAAACCCAGTTTTTTGGAAAAACCGGGTTTTTTCATTTTCACGAATTAGACGAATTATTAAAAAAAAGGTTTTCTTAAATTGCGGATATAGAAATCAAATAATTCACAATTCATTATTTAAAATACTCTCTACCTGGAGAATTTTCAGCTTCTTTTCTAAGTCTTAGGTAAATTACAACTCTACATCCAGCATTCCCCTGAGCAATGGTTTCTTGAAGTTCAACTTTAGCATAACCAAGATTTTCAGCAGCGATAGAACCAAAAAGATTAGAAGTCATCATACACATCGAAGGACGATTGCGAACTTTATCAGCGAATGGACAAGTACGATTACCAAAAACTATTTTTTCATCACTTTCTTCAATTATGTAAAAATCACCTTGAATCCGGTTTTTTAAATCAACTAAAACCTGAGCAACTTGCTCGCGGGAAAGATTGTATACTTGTAAAGCAGATTTGTATTTTCTATCTACTTCTCTACCCATATTTTTAGCAGCTACGCTAATAAATGCTGAAGCTTCGTCTGTTCCAATTACCTTCAGTAAACTGCTTGATAACTCTTGAAATAGGGTACGTATGAATAAGTCACTTTCCAATGAAATATCAAGAGGAGTCGTGGAATTTTTGGTAGCTTGAGATTTCGTCATGGTGATGCTATTTCAAATAAACTAGTAGATATAGTTTTATTTTTCCCTGAAACATCTCGTAACACATCACTTAGTAGGTAAAAAGTGATAAATCTAGTTTCTTAGCAGTACGAATTATAAAAAAATATATCTATTTGTTTGATAGATAAAATAATCAAAGCTGATTAATAGGAATTTCAATAATAAATTCTGTACCTGTTTCAGGGGAAGAATTACAAGATAATTTTCCATGATGTTTATCTACTATGATTTGATAGCTAATAGATAAGCCTAATCCCGTACCTTTCCCAACTTGTTTGGTAGTAAAGAAAGGGTCAAATAACCTAGATTGAACTGGGACTGGAATCCCCGAACCATTATCAGCAATACGGATTAATATATTGCTGCTATCAGATAATTCTGTAGAAACCCGTATTTGAGGGGAAAAACTTGATTTTTATTTACTTGCTCTTCTAATGCATCAATTCTGTTTGTGTAGCGTTATTAGAAGTGCAGCTTGTTGTTCCAAGCAAAGCAGTAAGACCGAATGCTACTGTAAATAAAAGACTTCGCTTCATAAGATTTATGAGATAGATGTGGCTTATTTAGATTAGTACCTAAGTTGGTATAATCACATATTTCCCAAATCAACCTCAATAATTTAGGTATTTATCCTAAAATTGGAGGAATTCTTGGATTATTCTCGAAATTAGTAATCTTAATTAATATTCAATTAACCTTACATGGCTTATTTCTTGCTTTTGATAATCCTGATTAAAGTAGAAAGCAAGAAGACAGCTCATTAAAAAATATTTTAAGTTAGATAAAATTATATTTTGCACTATCACTGATAAGTATATAATTACAGGCTTTTCTATTTATTAAAATACAGCCTTGACAGCAAGCACTATGTAGATTAGCACTGTTTAATTGGAATTTCAATGATAAATTCTGTCCCTTCTCCTGGAGAAGAATCAAACGATAATTTACCGTGATGTTTATCAACT
>CAKZYM010000452.1 GCA_937884685.1 uncultured Calothrix sp. | reverse complement strand
TTTTAAATCTAGAGTATGCTTATAATTTTATCAATTTCTTCACCTTAATCTACGCTTTCCCCACGTTTCAAACTCTCCAACTTCATCTGTCGCAATTCCTCTTCTGTCCGCTCAAGTTTATCAATCATTTCCTGAAAAGCGCTTGCATCTTGAACCACAACTTCCGCTCTACCATTCACAGTCAGTACTAAAGGAGATTTAGTAGCCTTAATCCTCTCTATGAAATGCTTAACGTTCCGCTTAAAATCTGTCAAAGAATCGTCCACTCTTCGAGAAGCTTCACTTCCTTCATCTACAGCGTCTCTGCTGTTTTTATTCTAGGACTACCGATAAAAATTCTCCCCCTCTACCCCCTCTTCCCCCTCTCCCCCCCTTATCTCAAAAAAACGTCCCCAAACTACCGTAAAATAACCTTTATACAGCATCAACCTAACTGTGTTCCCCATGCTCTGTGACTACCTCGTACAAATCCTGACTGCTCGCGTATACGATGTTGCTCAAGAAACTCCTTTAGAAATAGCTCCATTACTCTCCAACCGTTTGAATAACAACCTTTTACTCAAACGCGAAGATATGCAATCGGTGTTCTCTTTTAAACTTCGTGGTGCCTACAACAAAATGGCTAACCTTACACCGGAAATGCTGGAACAAGGTGTGATTGCTGCTTCTGCGGGAAATCACGCTCAAGGTGTGGCTCTGGCTGCTTCTAAATTAGGAACCCGTGCAATAATTGTGATGCCAAAAACTACTCCCCAAGTGAAGGTTGATGCTGTAAAAGCGCGTGGTGGTGAGGTGATTTTGCATGGTGATAATTACGATGATGCTTGTGGATACGCTCGTGAATTAGGAACACAAAAGAATTTAACTTTTATCCATCCTTTTGATGACCCTCATGTGATTGCGGGACAAGGTACGATTGGGATGGAAATTTTACGGCAATATCAAAAGCCCATCCATGCAATTTTTGTTGCTATTGGTGGGGGTGGTTTGATTGCGGGAATTGCTGCTTATGTGAAGCGGTTGCGTCCGGAAATCAAGATTATTGGAGTTGAACCAATTGATGCCGATGCCATGTATCAATCTTTGCAGCTTGGACAGCGGGTACGTTTGTCTCAGGTGGGTTTGTTTGCTGATGGTGTTGCGGTTCGACAAGTTGGAGAGGAGACATTTAAGCTTTGTCAGCACTATGTTGATGATATTATTCGGGTAAGTACTGACGATACCTGTGCAGCAATTAAAGATGTGTTTCAAGATACTCGCTCTATAGTTGAACCTGCGGGGGGATTGGCGATTGCCGGAGCGAAAGCTTATGTGGAGCGAGAGGGAATTGAAGGTGAAAATTTAGTGGCGATCGCCTGCGGTGCAAACATGAATTTTGACCGTTTGCGGTTTGTGGCTGAGCGTGCGGAATTTGGTGAGCGTCGGGAAGCTATTTTTGCGGTGACAATTCCAGAAAAACCGGGAAGTCTGCATAAGTTTTGTGAATGCATTGGTAAACGCAATTTAACTGAATTTAATTATCGTATTGCTTCGGAGAAGGAAGCACAAATTTTCGTTGGAGTACAAATTCAAAATCGTGCTGATGGAGTAAAGATTGCTGAAACTATTACCAATTGTGGTTTCCCAATCATGGATTTAACTGATGATGAATTAACAAAAATGCATTTGCGTCATATGGTAGGTGGACGTTCTCCCTTAGCTCATAACGAATTGTTATATCGCTTTGAATTCCCCGAACGTCCGGGTGCATTAATGCAATTTGTTGGTTCAATGAGTCCTAATTGGAATATTAGTTTATTTCACTATCGTAATAACGGCTCGGATTACGGCAGAATAGTTGTAGGGATGCAAGTCCCACCTGAAGAAATGGAAGAATGGCAGGCATTTTTGGATACTTTAGGTTATCAATATTGGGATGAAAACAAGAATCCTGCTTATAAATTATTTTTAGGTTGAAATTCATTTTAGGGAATAGGAAATGGGTAATCTAGAAAAAGATTTTATTGATACAAAAAGTATCTTCGTTTTCTATTCACTTTCAATCAAACCCCAGAAATAGCTGATTCAAGAATCGGCTTCATTGATGACACGCTATATTTTTCAACACATCTTTCTCTCGCTTTTCTACCTTTCTCTTTAGCAGATTCTAAATTATCAAATATCAACTTAATTTGTTCTGCAATTTCATCAGGGGAATCTGGTTCAACTAAATAACCAGTGTCACCTAAAATCTCTGGAATATCCCCAACTTTTGTTGATAAAACAGGTTTCCCCATTGCCATTCCATCTGTTAATTTGAGAGGAAATTGAGCTAAGGTTGTGTAATTTTTTCTTTGAGGTACAACCACAACATCAGCAGCAGTTAAAACTTCTGGCATAGTTTCTACTGGGAATTTGGATAATTTAATAATCCTATTTCCCCATTTTTCAATCAATTTTGTATCATAGTCATCGTAAGGATTACTACCCACAATTACTAATTTTAAATCCGGTTTATTTAACTTATCTAAAGCAATTAATACATCTTCAACACCTTTATGTGGTCTCGGAGCCCCAGGAAACATCAAAACGCGATATTCTGAAAGACCATAACGCTCTTTACTCACTGTAGAATCGTATTTATCCGGATTAAATATATCTGTGTCTTTGCCATTTGGTAGATAAACACCACCAAATCTTTGCTGTAAAAACTGAGTATCTATAGTGACTACATCAGCCATTGAAACTAACTTCTCCATCCATTGGACGTAAAGCGGATGGTCGGGGAACTTCAAGGCTCCATTTTGTTTAAAAATATCTCGATATAATTGCTTTACACTGG
>CAKZYM010000451.1 GCA_937884685.1 uncultured Calothrix sp. | reverse complement strand
TTTAGGTAATGACCCATATTAATTACAGAAATAACATATGCTTCAAATCCAGCTAAAATCACCACCAAATAAACAGGAATTAATACCAAGGTAATCATCCACACCGACTGAATTGTACGGATATCGTCTATTAAATGGATGACATCCGTTAATAAATAAGGTGCGTTTGGTAGGAAAGCGTAAAAAACAGCAAATCCCAACCACCAAACCCAGGAACGACTTTTTTTAATACGTCGAAACAACCATACGCTTAAAACTAAAGGTATAAAAGCCAGAAATAGATTCCAAGTCATCCAGCGCATATTTATTTGTAAAACTTGGATAACTCTACTTACTAATTCAATTAGTTCTGCTTTCATTGCTGTTTCCTTATAGTCAAACTTGTGGGTGTATAGATACAGGTAAATGGTAGTCAGTGATGAAAAATTACCGACTACCAGTTATTGATGAAAATTTCAGCTAGTCATGTCTTGGGTCGCTGTACCCTTAACTTCAACTTGGTTCGTTTGTATTTCGGAAATGTTAGGAGTTAGAAGTTAGGAGTTTATAATTCCCTACTCATTACTCATTACTCATTACTCGTTACTCGTTACTCATTACTCATTACTCCCCAATTCCCAGTCCCCAATTAATTATTCCGTCTGAGTACAATACTCATTAAGTTCGTTTGCTAAAGTGTCAGATTCTTTTGCAGCATATTTGACTTGCTTGAGAGATGTTTCAATATCTTTTTTGGCTTGTCGTACTTGGTCTCTACCTTTTGATGAAACTTCTGCTGTTTTAGCAGAACCAAGAGCTTTACCTGCAAATTCTATATTTTTACTCTTTGCGTCAAAATGTTTAGCATATTGGTCTTTGAAATCTTGGAGCTTTGGGTCTCTGAAGTTTTGGTTCTCTATTTTTTTGCTCACGTCTTCTAAATCTTTAGCTAAACCCAAACTTAATGTGACTTGGGAACCTTTATTTTTTTCAATTAGAGAAGTTCCTTCGTTAACCGCTTTAATAAGTCGCTGACACTGAGCTTGTTTGGTTTCGTTACAACCCGTAATCAGCAAGACCATACCTAAGTTAATAAAGGCAATTACTTTATATTTATTACAATTAAACATTAATAGTCTACTTATAGCAGTACCGAAATCATAGTATCCGATGATTGTGGATTTCTGCTAAGTGTTCCGGTAATTTGAGATTTCAATCAGATTCCCATCTAAGTCACGGAGATAGATAGATTCAAGAGTTCCAGTAGCTCCCGTTCTGACTACAGAACCTTCTACGATGTCTACACCACAAGAGATTATGTGAGTTTTGATTTGAGCAACAGGTTCATCGCTGATGAAACAAATATCCGCTGAACCTGGTGTGGGATGAAGTGCTTTTGGCTCAAATTCGTTTCCTATTTCGTGTAAGTTAATTTTCTGTTCCCCGAATCGCAACGCTTTACGGTCGTTACCGAAGGTTATTACTTCCATACCGAGAACTCGATGATAAAAATTAATTGTTGCTTCAATATTGCGAACGGTTAAAACTAAGTGGTCAATTCGATTTATGAATTGCTGCATTCAAACAAATAATGGGGAATTGGGAATTGGGAATTGGTAATTAGAATAATTTCATAAAAAGAAAGCAATTTTTTCTTCTACTTATAGCACTTCCCGGTCTCCGCAAGGTACATCTAAAAACCTCACCCCAACCCCTCTCCTTATTAAGGAGAGGGGAGATAAATAAAACTGTACTTCATGCTTATTGAGAAACGCTATATTACAACTATTGTGAGAATGATTTAATCATTTTTAATCTTCAGTATTTAGTATGCTGAAGTCTTGATAAAACTCTTAAATAATCACAATAAAAGAAATAATAGTTCTCATAATTCAAATTATTTGGTAACTTAGTATTACTCACTATTACCCATTACCAATTACCCATTACCAATGCCCAATTAGCAATGCCCCATTCCCAATATTATTTGTATTGATGGAGTTTCTCGACTAAATAATCTTCAAGTTCTCGCTTATCTCTACTGCTAGCATTCCGCTGATAGGTTCTTTTGGTTTCTTGAATAAATTTACGTTTAGCACTTTGAGAAGCACCGGATTTTATTCCAGATTTTTGCATTTCTTTTTGTAAATCTTCCCAGGTTTTCTCTGCCATTGCTTCCCCTACCTGTACTAATGCTTTTGGTAGCAATCGCTGTGCTTCTGAACGAAAATCTTCGTCACTCTCAAGTGAATCGAAATCAATCTCTTTCACGTCGATTTCAAATTCAATCTCATCAAATTTATTCATCCAAAATTTTCTCCGACTGTATTTTATTTCATTTTTCTATGACTTGTTAAAGATTATCACCAACCTACTGGTAAACCCAACTTTTCTAATGTTTCGCTATCTTTTAAAAGTGGCTCAATGTCGCTATCTATGTGTATGCGACCTCCGGAAAGTACCAAAGCACGTTGGGTAACTTTACTTAGCCAATTTAGGTCGTGAGATGCAACTAATATTACTTTAACTTGTAATTTTAACAATACTTCTGCTAGATTACGCCGCCATGCAGGGTCAAGTCCATTAGTTGGCTCGTCCAAAATCAATATATCAGGCTTTAAAGCTAAAATCGCTGCTAAGGCTGCAAGTCTTCTTTGTCCCCCGGAAAGTTGATGAGCGGAACGTTTTGCGTGAGATTCTAAGCCAAATTCCATCAATAACTCTCGCGCTATATCCATTGCTTCCGGTACTGGAACTCCGTAGTTAAGAGGCCCATAAGCGACATCTTCTAATATTGTCGGCATAAATAATAGGTCGTTAGCATCTTGATACGCAAACCCTATATACCGTCGTACTTCTGATAAGGTTTTCGGCTCTAATGGAATACCGTTAATTGTGATTTTGCCTTGGGATGGTTGTTTTAAGCCAATTAAATTCTCTAGTAAAGTACTTTTACCCGAACCTGTTGGCCCCATCAATGCAACTCTTTCTCCAGCATTTAATGTAAAAGAAATATCATTCAATACTGGCTGTTGAGGAGAATAAGAATAAGCAATATTTTTGACTGCAACTGTTGTATCTTGCATCTGTATTTTTCAGCGGTAAAGGATAAGTTAAGAAATATTACATTATGTATATTTATATTTACATA
The DNA here is from genome assembly GCA_937884685.1 of uncultured Calothrix sp. Classification (GTDB taxonomy): domain Bacteria; phylum Cyanobacteriota; class Cyanobacteriia; order Cyanobacteriales; family Nostocaceae; genus Rivularia. The sequence continues at coordinate 3,596 of CAKZYM010000451.1, read as the reverse complement.
CACTGAAAAACGCTGCATTGCAACGTCTATAGAAAATCTATTAACTAACAATTAACCAAAAATTAATTAACAATTAACTTTTATTGGTTCTCAGTAAGACGACTGGGAACTCATAAATTGAGGCTTTGCTTCAATTACAGCATGAGTCAAAGCCTCGTGAACTGTATTCCCAGATGGAACCTGGGAATAAGAAAATCAATTTTTAGAAGAGTAGCTGGTAAGAAGCTGTAGTCAAACTACAAGCTAAGAAACCCATTGCTAGCAGAGCAAAACGTTCTTTAATTCTCGGGGTTGAGTCTACGGGTAACATTCCGTTGTAACCGCGAGCTATCATTGCTGCATAAACTCGTTCGGCCCGGTCAAGACTGCGAAGATACAAAGCACCAATCATCGAAGCGTTAGCGTAGCGAATCCATCCAGTTGTACCGTTTAAACCGCGAAGTTTTGCGCTCCGCTGCATTTGAGTTACTTCACCAAGCAAAATTTCTAAGTATTGTCCGGCTAAAAGCAAAGTTTCTTTCAAAGGTCTGGGAAGAGGTAAACCCTTAAGAGCAATACCAAAACTATGAGGTGGTAATGTCAACAAAAAGCTATTCATCGTTAACAGACATACCAGAGAACGAACTAATAAAAAACTCGCTCGTTCCCACCCTAAAGGTAGAGCTAGAAATGAAAGAAAAACTAGCTCTAAACCTAATAAACCCGTCAGTTTACGAACTGGTACGCGCAATGAAATAGCCCAGCAAAGGGCGATGATTCCATAAGCACCCAAATAATGCCAAGCATTTAATTTTAGGAAAGCTGCCCCAATCACGATTATTAAAGACAGCTGCAATTTCAAAGTCAGAGATAATTTATGCATTCTTTGGTTTCGCTACTTGTGCAATTCCCCATGCAACCCCGAAGCAAACTATGCTTCCTAAAATTCCAGCGATACTCGTACCGATACCCTCATTTCCATTGAATGCATAGTCTGCAAAAGGTGTTGGGACTGGGATTCTTACCTGTTCGGCTAAGTCAATAAAACCGGTGTCCTCAGCAACTTTTTCTAATCCATCAGGCCAACCTGAAGCAAACAAAGATAGCAGTCCAGCAACTAAAAGAATGCTGACAACAGGAACAACCCAACTGCGAATCTGTTTTTCATCATTTCCAGGTAGTAAATCGGGTCTTGCTGCGATTAAATAAGTTAGCACTCCTCCAGTAATCAAGCCTTCACCGACACCAATTAAAATATGTACTCCTGCCATCGCTGGTAAAATTACCCCAAAATTTGCAGTACCCGAAATTGCTAACTCTATGGCAGCAAAAATCGCGGCTACCGGTACACTTACAGCAGCCGCAATACCAGCAGCTAAAGGTAAACGGCTTTTTGAACCTCCGAACAGTCGATGCAACGTTTGAAATAAAAGCCAACCTACCCAAACTCCAACGAATCCTATGTTAAAAATATTCGCACCCAAGGCAGTAATTCCACCGTCAGCAAACAGCACTGCCTGAATAATTAATACAACTGCACTACATATGGCACCTGCCCAAGGACTACCTAATACTACTGCTGCTAAAACTCCACCTAACAAGTGACCGCTAGTTCCACCCGCTACAGGGAAGTTAACCATCTGTGCGGCGAAAATAAAGGCTGTAGTCAAACCTAAAACCGGAGCGCGACGAACACCAAAAGCATCATTTGAGCGACCCAAAGCTATACCTAGTCCAGCGATACTGGCTACAGTTGTAGCCGCAGCTACAGGTACGGAAACAAAACCATCAGGAATATGCATAGTGAAGAGAACTTTTACCTATTAGTAAAATAAGGTGAAAAACATACGTAGATTTTCTATATAAAACAGAATTTTTATCTTTTATGCAATCCCCCATGGGGGCATTTTTACGTAACATTAATTATACTTTTTATATTAATTTAAGATTGTAAAAAATAATCTGTTTGCGAATTGTGAACTTTTCAAAATTTGTCTAACAAATTTGATATATACCTATATTTATTTGCTTGAGAATATATTTAATTATTATGGGAAAAAACCAATTTTTTTTAATGTATTAAAAATTGAGCTTGTAGATATCCAAAGCTATGTGCCATCGAATATAAGGTACTTTATGATTAATTATTAGATTTTTTTGACTTATTTTTAGATAAAAATAAAGTTTATCTTAAATTTTAGTTTATTTGATTTGATTTCATTTATTATCTATCATTTTTGATTTATTTAATTTAAATAAAGAAATAAAAATAGAGATGATAAATAAATATTTATATACAAGAGCAAAGTAAAAATAATCGCAAAAAGAATAGACTCACGTTGAAACAGACCTGACCGGATTTGTATAAAATTAATTGCATCAGACTTTACGATACTTAAATAATTTTTCTCTTTCTACTGCTACTCCCTTAAATCAATAGTCTTTTGTCTGTGTAATTATTCATAAGAGTCAAAATCTGAGATATTTTTCATCTACAAGCAGCATTATTAGAAATCTGATTTCTTTAGGCTTCCACTCGAATGCTGCAAAATCACAATTATTTTAGAATAGTTGAGAATAACTATTAATTGTCTTGTTAGTAGATGCTAAAAATACGCGGGTAGTATTAGCGAACTAGCAAAAGCTTGACCGAGGTTAATCCCCCCATCAACACCTACGAAAACACCAGAGTAAGTGGCTAAATTGGTGAACAACATCAAGCGAAATGCTCAAAACGTTATAAAAAGTTCTAACAATTAAATATAAATAAAGTAATCAATATTGATTAATTTGAGCAGGGGAGTGCTTAAGAAGAGTTTAAAATTAGTTAAAGTTGATTCCAGATTAGGAAGAAAAACAGAATGATTCTGAAAAAAGGAGAAGTTACAAGTAAAACTTTGAACTTCAAGTTTTTATCTGTCTTCCTTTTGGCTATCAACTAAAAATCGCTACTTGTAAACCTCTTCGCCAATTCTCCAGATTTATGCAAGACCTTGACCATAAAAAGACAATTGACCTGTTGAATGCCATCATGGAATTTGAACTAGCAGGAGTAGTGCGCTACACGCATTATTCTTTGATGGTGACAGGTCCTTACCGTATTCCAATTGTGGATTTTTTCAAAGCACAAGCTAGTGAATCATTACTTCATGCTCAACAGGTAGGAGAAATATTAACAGGTATAGACGGTCATCCCAGCCTCAAAATTGCGCCAATGGAAGAAACCTACAAGCATAATGTTAAGGATATCTTAGAAGAAAGCTTGTCACACGAGCAGACCGCTTTAGGACTGTATAAAAAGTTTTTACATACAGTCGAAAATGCTAGTATTTATTTAGAAGAATTTGCTCGTAACATGATTGGACAAGAAGAGATGCACAATCTCGAATTGAAAAAAATGTTACGCGACTTTAGTTAATTAAGTTTAAATAAAAAGGTGGGCATTTTTTGTCCATCTTTTTGTAATAGGGAATTGGGGATTGGGAATAGGGAATTGGGGATTGGGAATAGGTAATTGGTAATTGGTAATTGGTAATTGGTAATTGGTAATTGGTAGTTGGTTATTATTAACTCCTAACTCCTAACTCCTAACTCCTAACTCCTAACTCTTAACTCTT
>CAKZYM010000450.1 GCA_937884685.1 uncultured Calothrix sp. | reverse complement strand
AAACGTGTCAAAATCAAATTGAAAAAAGGAGTTAGTTTTAAGAAGGTTCAAGGACTTGGTAGCGACTTGGTTCAACAATTAGGAGAAGAATTGGGATTTGAAAACCCACCAATGATATCTGTTGTACCGGGTGCTGTTGTATTTGATATTCCCAGACTTGAACGACAGATAGCTCATTTCAGTGATTATGTTGACTTAACAAGTGAGATTGATATCAATCGAATAGTTATCCCTGGTGGTGTGGATGTTGATGGTAACTATATTGAAATTTCACTCTGCGACTCGAATGTTTACCATACTTTGGGAGGGGGTATGACTGGTGGAGGAAAGAGTCAATTTGAAAAAGCAATGGTTCTTTATTTAGCATTGCGCTATCCTCCCAGTTTGGTCAAACTTGCTCTAAGCGATGTCAAATTAGTATCCCTGACTTGCTTTAATGGACTTCCCCATCTCATCGCACCCGTTGCAGAAGATGCGGCTAATACCCTGGAAATTTTCAACTATTTGGTCGCAGAGCAAGAACTTCGCTACGAGGAGTTTAAACGGGTAGGGGTGGAAAATATAAAAGAGTATAATCAAATGTTTGCAGATTCTCCCATGCCTCGTATAGTTTCTGTAACAGACGAATGTTTTGATTTACTGTCAGACAGTACCTACAAAGACTCAATTGAAATGGATTTGATGAAGCTGTTAGCCAAAGCAGGTGCTGCGGGAATCAATATTTTTCTATTTACCCAACGTCCTGATAAAGATGTAATTAAACCTCTGATTAGGTCAAATTGTTCGGGTAAAGTTGCTTTTATGGTATCTCGTCCAGAAGATAGCGGGATTATTCTAGGTAATCCCGATGATAACCGCGCTGCTAGTTTATTGGGTAGTGGGGATATGCTTTATAAGTCTCCTAAAGGTGTTATGCGTCTTCAAGGTTTATTTTTAGGTACAAAAGCTGATTTTGGAGATTATCTTGAGCAAGCGATGATTACCCGTAGTGAAACTTCTTGTTGGGATTCTGGGTTACATTTGTCAACTTTTTCGATTGAAAATACTTCTGATAATCAAAAGGAAGAATCTTCTTTTAGTATTAACCTTGATGATTTAACCAAATCTCAGATACATTCCCTCCACAATCGAGGTTATGAGCTACATCTAATACTGCAAGAGATGTTTGATGTATCGCGTGGTGATGGTAGGAGATATAGGCGAATAAGGGATATAGTTGCTGAATTTATTTCTAGTTTAGAAGACCAAAATAAAGATGATGTTTGAAATTTATTTGATTGGTGATATTCCTGGTGGATTTATTGCAGTAGCAATAAGGTAAGTTCAATTCTTGCTATCACCATTGGGGATAAATGATTGCCGATACTGAAAATATTAGTAAGGAATTATTTGAATTCCGAAAATAAAGAGTAAGGTGTAGGCGAATTGTTTTCCTCAAATCCCAAATTCAATATACCGGGGCAAGAGTATTTTTTGCTTTTGTTACCTATATTAGAGAGGGATAAACTGTGTTTAAGAAATTATGTATCAAAGCATTTCAAGCAATTAATCTGACAGTCGGAGCAACTTCATTAGTTGCAATTGCTGTTGGTGCGATAGCAGTTTTTGGTGGTGCTGGCTTATTTAGTCTTGAAAAAGCTGGAGTAAAGACAATACCAGATAAACGGATTCAACAAACATTATATCTAGGAATGGGTTCTACCCTTCTAGGAGGTGTTGGATTTGTATCTGCTTCTTTCGCTGCTGCTTGTGTTGCTTCGATTGTAAGTGATGCTGACTTGGATGACGAGGAGGAATCTCTAACTTCTAGTAATACTAATTCTGTGGTATTTAAACCAAGTTCGAGTGTTTTAACCGAGGATAATAATGATTTACTTTATCTTTATCAGATATTGCAAATTAAAGGTTGTTCTCATCTCGAAACTAAGTTGATTGTTGGAAGAGTAGAAGAAAAAGTATCGCGGAAAGTTGTTATTTACAATTTTTTAGATTCCCAGCAAAAAGATAGCTTGATGGAAATATTCGATGTAGATTTTGATGAGGATAAGTTAATTGGAAAAGCCTTTTCATCTTTAAAATCAAATCCTTGGGATGCAATTTGTGAATTTGTAGATTTCTACCGTCCTCAATTAGAATTTAAATCGTCCTACGAGGAATTTTCTAGTTTTAATCTAGAAATATGTGCTGGATGTTGCAATTTTCATGGAGCAAATAAAATCGTTTGTGGAATGCATCCATATGGGTGGGATGACACCTGTACTTGTCCCGATTGGCAATCTGATAATCATCGAAAACGGGTTTATTTTCCATTCGAGCGTGAAGAGACAATTGAGCAGTTGAATCAAAGTATTGAAATAAATCAAGCAACTTTGATGAAAAATGACGACGGTTCTTTAACTCTTTGGGACGATTACACTAATCGTAGATTTCATTTTTCGTGGGCAGGAATTCTTCTTTATGATTCAGATAAACTAGTAGAATTGGGCGAACACGCTCAATTACTTTCTTACATTCAATACTTTTGTGTACGAGCTGTAATTGAATTTGATTATTCATCTAAAATTGATGAATTTGCTCAACAGTTAAAGGGTATTGCTACCGTTGAAATTAACGATACAGGTATTAATGTTAGGGTTAATCATTGCCCAAAGTTCAATATAAAGATTGAGCGACAATACCGTTTTCGTTTTGATGGTATTCCATTGTATCCCTACGAATCGATTGTACCGCAAGAACTCAAACACAATTACAATCTTGTTACTTTTGTTGAATGGTTGAAAGGTAATAAAACTAGGGTAAGGCGATGAATCTAACTAACAACTTTCAATATAAAAATGCCAAGATTAAAGTATCGAAGGTTAGAGTCTCTAATAACTTGGTTATTCCTTTAAAACCACCAGTAATTTCTGAAAATTTAGTTTATCTACTCAAAAAGTAGTGAAACTCTCTTTCCTCTAGAATTGTGGACATGAAAAGTTAGATGCATTCAGTACGGGGAGGTTTCTCCCCACTACTGGATGATATCGACCTTTTCATCCAATAATTATACAGAGGAGCTACAATGTTTAAATTCTTGTTTGATTGTTCGGCATTTGAAATTTCTACCAACGTTCAAGCTATCAACAATATCTTATTTCCGATTGTTTTGTTTGTAGTTATTTTTTGGTTGATGTGCGAGATTTTATTAGTTGATGTCACAGTTGATTACTATTTACTGAGTTTGAATCAAAAATTCATCTCTGATGTTGTTAAAACTCAAATTCACGAAAATATTCCAGACCAAAAAGATGAATCAAATATCGAAAATTTGCTTTCTAATATAACAGCAAATATTGATAATTATAAAACTGGAACGGAACTGATTGATATTGACAAAAAACATCAAAACCTTCAAGTTGGATTACGTACATAAACTGCTCCCGATTTTAAGTTAGATGGATAGCGATTATAGAACTTTCAACCCGAAAGCTAATCAACGCTTGTAATATTGAGCAACAAGTTAAAATTTGTAGAAATATCGGCGATTAGCAATTGAAAAGCCTCGGTATATAGATTAGGATTCATTTCATCTGCGAAAATTAAATAATTTATCTAATGAAGTAGGTTATTGCTAATAGATGATAAATCAACAACTATATTTCCCAATTCCTTCGGTTCTAATTTGTGTAAACCCCCTCCGTACACCCTACCTCCAGAAATAAGCATTTCATCAGAAATATTTTTTAAAGCAAGCCACACATCCTTTTTCAGTGAGGGCTGATGCGAAAAAGCTTCATTTAAAATGGGTTTTGGGTATAGCATTAAGTACACATTAGTGGCGATAAGCGGAGCTTAACGCCCATAGGGCGTAACGCCATAGAATGATTCAAGATAAATCGGAAGGGTTTTCTGCGACTGCTATTAGTTCGTCCCATGTAAGTACATAGGAATGGAGTCGGAGGACGATTTTCTTGAGAGTACCAATGAGTACGATGTTTACACAAGTAGCGAGAACTAATACCGCTTTCTTCACCTATCTGGAGATATTGCCATAGTTTAGGATAGTTATTTTGTATTTCAGGTAAAGGCAAATTACAATCAAGTAAGAATAACTGTTGTTCTAAAAGGGGATTACCAAGTATATCAGTTTCAATTTCTTCTACTGATAAATAGCGAGGACTTGGTAAAATTGGTTTCAAAAACTGAGCGGGAATTTGGCGAGCAGTAACTTGTTCTTTTGTGAGGACGAAAAAATTATTAGCTCCCGTCGCTAGTCCGCGTTTAATATTAAATAAATCTTTTAATTTAAATTGTTTTGAATTGAAGTTTTTTGGTTTAAATATTAATCCAATACTAGTCCACTTGGAAGTATTACATAACGTATTAGATGTAACTAAATTTCTCTCTTTGGGTGCTGTAAGACTACCGCCATAGGTAAACTCAATTGGATGATTCTGTGATGGCAAAGTTTTTTTAAACCAAATAATTGTACTTGATACCAACGCATCATCAAACTGTACTTCATTTGGACAAAAACGATGAACGCGCATTAAAGTTACATTATTAAGTAAATAATCTTTTACTTCTTGTCCATAATTGACATCCATAAATCCACTCGGTATCAGCCATCCAGCAATTCCATGTTCCGCCATCCAGGCATCTGCAATACACAAAAAATGGCAATATAAACTTGCTAACTGACTTAGTTTAATTCCAGTTGTTGTTAGGCTTTTATTTTGTAGTCTTATTTTATCGTTACGGTTTAAATGATGGTGACGGACATAAGGTGGATTACAAATGATTAAATTAGCTTTTTTATCTTGATTTTTAGGTGGTAAAGATTTTGTAAAATCACTAATATTGATTTTTAATGGTGTATTTTTCCACAGTGAAATAGCCTCATCACCATAGTGGGAATCAATTTCATACCCTACGGCTGATTCAATTTTTGATTGAGGAAATAGTTGCAACAGTGCGGAGTAAAATGAACCAGTACCAAATGCAGGGTCAAGAAATTTTATTTTTTGATTTTGTGATAGTAAATTCTTAGAATATTCTATAATCTCGACCGCCAATTCTGTTGGCGTAGCAAATTGACCAAGCTTATTACGTTCGTTTTGAGTCTTCTTTGCGTCAAGCTGATTTTGACGCTGTATTCTCGTTTCTTCTGTTAATTTAGTGACATTCATATATTAAATATAGCTAAATCATCGACGCGATGTTCCCATACCCAATCAATTCCTTCTGCTGCTTCATATGCTAAGTACCCACTATCGAAATATCCATATAAAAACAGAATAAAACGAATATTGTTACCATAACTGCTTTTTAACTGTGCAACTTTAGCAGCTTCTTCTTTACGGCGCTTATTAGGATTTGTAAAATCTCCTGCGGACTTTGCTTCAATTAATAAAGGTAAATCACTTGCCGATGAATTTAATGGCATGATTACAGCATCTACGGGAATATTGACTTGTTTTTTACCAGACTGTAAGTTTACCGGAATATTAAGCCGAAATGTAAAATTCCCTGGCTCGATAGTATTAAATTTTAATCCAGTTCCACTTGGTAAATATGAGTAACCGCGTGCTTCTAACCACTCACGAATTGCAGCTAACTGTCTTTGAAGAAGGAGCATTGCGAATAAGTGGATCTGCAACCGCACCACATAAACGGTCTGCGATAATTGTTGCTGCTATTAGAATCTGAGCTTCAGTTGGTTGTAGTTGGGTATCAAGCCAAGGAAAAATACCTTTATCAATTGACTGAAAGTTTAAAGAAGAGAGTATATTTAAAGACTAGAAAAAAGCTAAATAAGAGCAAAATTTTAAATACATATACTTAAATTTTGTGATTAATTCTATCAATTTGTGTAACCCAATTACGGCGACTACTATGTTCTAAATTCAAAATTTCTTCTAAAGACCAATGAAAGTAAAAAGCTATACAAGCTACCTCCTCATCCATTTGTTCTAAGGGGTAGCTTACTACTCCCCCGATAAAACAAGCTCCTGTTTGAAATTATTTCCACATTGCGGACATTTAACTGGTATATCTGCACTGCCTTGTTGATTAATTCGATTGTAAAATTCTCGCAAGTAAGCTAAGTCATTGATAAACAGATTTTCTATATGTTCGGGAGTAAGTGTAGTTAACTCACCTAAACGGACAATCACTCGCGACAGCAGCAGAAAAACTTTATAATAGGGGTCTTGTTGAATGCGACGGTGTTTTTGAACATAAATTTCATCTTTTGCAGTTGCTAAGCGCATCACTCCTTGGCGATGAACTTTTCCTTCTGCGTCTACTAATCCTTTCGGTAAAATAAAATTAAATTCTGTTATCATTAGATTTCGCTTTTATACAAAAAGTTAAAGATTAAATGTTGAAGCTTAATCGTTGTTTTTTATTTGATTTTTTTCTATATTTTTATCTTTTAAATCTGCTTTAATTTTGGCAATAAACATCCCCCTTTGTTGTTGAGCAAGAGTGTAATCTGGATTTATATTTAAAGCTTTTTCTACGACTTTTAAAGCTTCTTGATAATTACCTTTGCCTGCATGTGCCATCGCAATTCCAGTCAATACAAAAGGATTATTTGGACTAATACTATCAGCTTTCAGATAAGCCGATAGTGCTTCTGAATATTGTTCTAATCTAAGAAAAATTACTCCTCGATTATACTTAGCTTCAAAAGAGTTACGATTATATATAACAGCTTCTCTTGCCAATTGACGTGCCGACTTATATTTTCCTAAATGCCAAAGTGACACCCCTTTGTTAGGCATAATCTTTGCGCGATTAGCATTATTATTTTGGGCTTTCTCACCTTTGTGAGCTTGGTCGTTAGCTGTAACTGCTGCTGAATATTTTTTTAAAGAACTTAGTATTCGACCTCGATTAAACCAAGCTTGAGTATATTTATTGTTGAAGCCAGTTGCTTTTATTGCTGCTTTGTCTGCTTCTTTATATTTTCCTAAATGCCAAAGACTCACAGCCTTGTTATTCCAAGCTTTTGCGTTACTTTCATGAAGCGCGATGGCATTTTCTGCATCCGCTATAGATTCTTCATATTTGTTTAAGTTAACTAATGCCGTGCTACGTTGAACCCAAAGTTCAGCTAATTTTGTATCACCCCAAATTCCATCACCAGCAAGTGCTTTGTCGCTGCTTTCAAGAGCTTGTTGATAATTTTTTAATTCATTGTGCATCTCGGCTTGTCGCGCTAAAGCTTGAGAAAATTTCGGCTTTACTTGAACCGCCATACTGTATGATGCCAAAGCTTCGTTATAGCTTGCTAATTGTTGCTGAAGTTTTCCTATTCTATACCAGATAATTGCATCGTTCGGATTAATTTCTAATGCTTTTTTGTAAGCTTCTATTGCTTTATCTAATCTTTCTGATTTTGTTAGTACTTCAGCTTGATATTGGTAAGCGATTAGAGGACTTGATTCTCCCCAGTCTCCATTTTTATTATTTTCAATCGCATTATCACAAGCTTTAATTGCATCTTCGTAACGCTTTAAATCAGTTAGCGTTCCACATATTTGGGCGAATGCTAGGGAATAATCTTGATTTATTAATATTGCACGTTCAAAAGATGTAATAGCTTCTTGATGTTGTGCTGATTTTTTAAATGCTAAACCCCTGTTGTACCAAGCTTTGGCTGGTGTAGTCTTTCCCCAGTTACCATTAATTCGCAATGCTTGTTCGCAAGATGATATCGCATCCTCGTGATTTCCCATCTGCGATAAAGCTTGACATTTTTGGGTCAACACAAATGAATTATTCGGTTCTGTTTGTAAAACTTGATTGTAAGAAGTTACAGCTTCAGCATACCTTCCTAACTTTAATAGCGCATTGCTGCGGGTAGTCCAAACCAAAACATTCTTTTTTTTTGGTTTGAGCGCAATAGCCTTCTCACAAGCTTCAAGAGATTCAGTATATTTTCGTAAATTGTCAAATAAACGACATTGTTCTGACCAGAATCCAAAATTATTGTAATCAAATTCTGATTTAGTCTGATTTGCTCTGACACTACTAATAGTGTATTGCATCAACAGGCTAAAAGCACTACAGGCAATCACAGTCAATCTATAAATGCTCTTGACCATATTCTCTGTAACCTTGTATTAATCAAAGAATGGAAACACTGCTTGCGTTAACAATTTTTATAACATCTTTAGTAACAGCAGTAGTACTTTGACATAAATGACTTAAAATTGCAACAAAATATAATTAAATTTACTTATGACATATTTTACTTTGCTACCGATAGTACACAATTTAGATTAACCGCTTTGCTATCTTAAATATCATGAAAATATTCAGCAGTAGGAATAGTTTGAAAGTACTACCAGTAAGAAAGTTTACCTATTTAATTTACTTGATATCAATAACTTCTATGTGCTTTGCCAGTAAAGTAGTAGCTGAAAAAACTTCGGATATGAAACAGCTTTTACAGACTAGAGACTGTCCAAAGTGCAACCTTCGCGGTGCAAACCTGCAAAAAGCATATTTAGAAGCAGCAAATCTTCAGGATGCGAATCTCACAGATGCCAATCTTGAAGAAGCCAACTTGACAGGAGCATATTTGCAGAATGCAAAGTTAAACAAAGCAAACCTGCGAAATGCAAAGCTTGATGGCGCAGATTTAAGGAATGCAGACCTCAGAGGAAGCGACTTGAAAAACAGTCGAGCCAAGAGTAAACCGATATTAGATGAAAAATGGTCGTTAGTTTGGGATTTAGTCAATAAACCTGACAAGAATCGAGATTTTAGTAAAGTTTCGTTACAAGAAGTAAATTTAAGTAGAACTAATTTGAAAAAACTGAATCTAGAGAAAGTCAACTTAGAAAAAGCAAACTTAAGTAAGACTAATTTTCGCGATAGTAACTTGAGTCAAGCAAACTTGCGTCAAGCCGACTTGTTTATTACAGATTTAAGGAATGCAAACCTTGCAAGTGCCAACCTAAGAGAAGCAAACCTAAATAGTGCTGATTTACGTGGTTCTGACTTGAGTAAAGCAAACCTGAAAAATGCTGATTTAAGTCTGGCTATTTTCGACCGCAATAGTAAGTTAATTGGCGCTAACTTAGTGGGTGCAAACTTGAAGAATGCTGATTTAGAGCAAATTGATTTGAGTAACGCCACCCTGGAGAAAGCAAATTTATTTAAAACTAACCTTAGTGGTAGTAATCTTACAGGAGTAAATCTCAAGAGAGCAAATTTAATCGGGGTTAACTTACAACAGACTAACTTAACAAACGCCAAACTTGAGAAAATTGACTTGAATGGTGCAAACTTGAGCAGCGCGATCGCCAATGGTACAAATTTTGAAAAAATTAACTTGAGCGGTGCAAACTTAGAAAATGCAAATTTGAGCAATGCTTCTTTCCGAAAAGTGAATCTTAGAAACGCCAACCTCACCAATGTAAATTTAAATGGAGCAAATCTTAATCAAGTCAAGTTGGATGGAGCCAACCTTAAGGGAGCAAAATTGAGTGGAGCTAACCTAAACGGCGCTTCTTTGTGTGACACAATTATGCCTAATGGAAGCCGAAACGAATGTTAGAAAAGAGTTTAGCGTTGTAAATATGATACGGTCAGTGGGTCGGCGTTGAAGATTGTAATCGGGAAAAGCCAGTCGGCAGCCGGAGTAAAGGTTTAAAGTTTATTTACATTCTGCAACATAGTTCTGTTTATTTCTGCCCACTTACTTAGATAAATAGAGCTATTCAAATAAATCATACAAATTAGTCAGATTTTATACAAAATACCAAAACAAAAATATATTTTGTATAACTATTGATTTTTAACTAAAGAATGTATTAATTTTTTCCTGTTAGCTTTATTTTAACTTGATAATAAATTTGCGTATTTATCAGTTATCTTTCTGTAATTAGTATTAAAAAATACATTATTCCCTTAGAGTCTAATTTACTCAAATCTATTGATTGCTTTTAGTCTCTATCATAATTAGAAATTCTGATTTACCTGTGAGTCGGATTTTATTTGAAATATTGCCTACATTTTTTGTATTTCAAAAAACTTAAAAAACTATCTCAAGCTAGATTCTTGCACAAACAACAACTCACAACTAAATGGTTAACTCATTTTATTCTTCTCCATCGCCTATACCACTAGAACGACTTAACGTATATGACAGCTTGATGATGAACGCTCAACGCTGGAAAGTTGCTCATTACTACCATCGGCAGCGTCAGAACCTGCATTATCAATCTCTTAACGAACCGGGAATAGTTTGCGGTCTGGGGGTGCGAGTTATTGAACCACCTTCTGAAGCAGCAGCCAGATTTCGGGATAAGCGTTGGCTAGAAATCAGTCCCGGAATTGCAATTGATGTGGAGGGGAACCCGATAATTGTAGATCCCAAAACTGACCGCACTTTCAGAATCGCAACTAGCCCTCCCATGACTGGAAGTTTGACAGTGTACTTGGTGGTCAGCTATGTGGAACCACAAGACTTAGAAAAAGCTGCAAAAAGCGACACAATTCGGGAGTGGTTCCGTTTGGATGAGAAAACAAGCCCACCCGCAGAGCATGAAGTGGAACTATGTCGTATAAAATTGGAACCCGGTACTGTAGAACTTCAAAACCCAGTTGAGGTATTGTTACCCGATACTAACGAGTTAGATTTTCGTTACCGTCGCCAAGCTAAAGCCAGACCTGCGAAAGCTGTTGTCAGAGTCGTTACTACTGTAAATGCAGCTTACGATAACATGAAGTACTTAATGCAATCTGTTGCAAGTCTATATCCAGCTTTGCAAGGGGACACTGAGATTAGACAAGTCTATTTGTATGAAAAGCTACCTGAATGCGAGCTAGTTTATTTGCCTGCTTTGCAAGTACTCAATATTGATGCAAAAGAACTAAAAACTCTGGAAAATTATTTGCAAATAGGTGGTGTTGTTTTTATCGAAATTTCTCACAAAGATGATGACATTAATTATGACATTTTACGAGAAGGTATCGAAGAATTAGTGCAAACAACGTTTAAAACCGAAATGCAATCTTTCTCTGAACTAAATCGAAATCATCCATTACGAACTACACCTTTTTTATTTGGAAAACTTCCTCAAATAGATAGCAAAGTGATTCAACTTTGGAACGCAGGAGGAATCATTTTAGTAGAAGGAGATTTATCTGAGGCTTGGGGAGGATTAAATCAAGATAAAGCGTTAGAAAGAAATGATGTTCGCACCGCTCATGAATTCGGTATTAACATTCTTGATTTTGCTCGACAAAGGCGACAAATGACCGACTACATATTGCAAGGTTAAAGGTTAAAATCATAGGCTCTCCTCTTATTTCCTTGTCTCCCCTTTTCCCCATTCCTTAATTAGTTACAAAGGTACTTATTTATGGCTGGTGTTACAGCAATTATTTCTAAAAAATCATTAGAATTCACTCCAAATAATCCATTAGAATCTTCCAGTTCGGGTTTTAATGGTGAGAATTTATTTGATGTTACTGTTATTAACAATAGCGATAAATTTGCCAGTTTTCAGTTAGAACTTTCTGCTCCTAGTGTAGATGAAAATTCTCGTATCAAATGGTATTGTGTAGAACCAGAAATTTGTGCCAAAACGCCACCAGGTAGTGAAACAAAATTTCAGATAGCAATTACTAAAGCACCAATTCCTGCTTATGACACTAATATTGACTTGGAACTTGATGTTTTTTCTGTAGAATATGAAAAATTAAAAACAAAGAAAAATCTTAAATTAAAAATTAATAGACCGTTAAAATCTTTCCAGGTGAAAATGCATGGAACAATATTCAGAGTCAAACCGGGGGATAGTATCGAAATTCCGCTTTCAGTATATAACTTAAGTCCAAAATTTTCGGAAATTACTCTAAATTGTTCGCAACTAAAACCTGATTGGTTGAGTGAAACCCAAACAAGATT
>CAKZYM010000449.1 GCA_937884685.1 uncultured Calothrix sp. | reverse complement strand
TTCAAGATTGGTTTCATAATCGTCAAGATCCAATTGCCCATCACCGAGCAATTGAAATATACCATGCAAGTTTAGCGAGCAATCAGAAGTCTAAAAAGGGAAAAGCTTGATTTTAATTAAATTAAATAGATACTCCATTGCTTTTTATTACCTTCGGTGCAATGGAGTCACAAAATAATTAACTAATTTTCTTGTACTTATTAAAACGCTATTGTTTAATCAATACAAACTTTGGTTTTAGCCTCAGAATTTGATTGTTTATTCTTAACTACAATTTCCACATCACAACCTAAAGCATTTAAAAAACGGAAAAGTCTTTCGGTTGAAAAACCTGATAATTTACCTTTCATCAAAGCAGAAATTTTTGGTTGGTCAATTCCTAATAATTGTGCGGCTTCTACTTGAGTGATGTTTCGTTGAGTTATGATTTTGCTAATTTGACGTGCTAATTCTGCTTTAACAAGTAATTCATCTGGATTGGCTAAACCTAAATCAGCAAATACATTTCCACTACTTTTTTGAACCTTTATTTCTTCAGTCATAATTATTTAACTTTTATTTTTACTATAGTTTTGTGCATGATATTCTTTGGCTCGCTTTAAGCGTGCTTCTATTAGTTCAATATCTTGTTTTGGTGTTGAAATACCACGTTTCGATTTCTTTTGAAAAGTATGTAAAACATAAATTACATCTGCGAGTTTTACTGTATACACAGCCCTGTAAGTATTGCTGTCGAAATCTTCTACAATTTCTAACATCCCTGCACCCTTAAAACCTTTAAGTGGTTTGACATTCTCATGCTTTTCTCCGCATTGAGCCAGGTACAAAGCATAGCCCACTACTTGCTGTACTTCCTCCGGAAACTCTTTCAAATCATTAAGGGAGCTTCCAATCCATTCAACTGGCTTCAACACATCACTCATATTTTCAATATGCTAGTTTTGGCATATTTTTTCAATGATATCTGAAATTTGTTGTTTATGAATTTAATAAGCAATAAAAAGCAATACTCACTATTAACTGTAATAGCCACTGGAGCAACGTGAGTATTGCCTAAACTATAAAATTCTAAAACTCCGGTAAGAAAAGCTCTCGACTTTGCCCCGCATAATGCCGATAAATAATCTCTGGCGAATTACCTACCATTTTGGCTAAATCTTTCACATCTACCCCATTCTTCAAAGCCATCGTAATAAATGTATGCCGAGTTTGGTAAAGCTTCCGATACTCTACATCATCAAGGGTTTCTAAAATACCCTTCCAAGCTCGTCTACCCAGGTTTTGCACATCTATCCATTTACCTTCTGGTGAAGGAAAAACTTTCGCTTCACCTGACTTTTCAACTGGTTGAATTGATTTTAAAAAACTAGCCAAGCGATTATTAATTGGAAAAACTCGCTTCTTCTGAGTTTTCAAACCTGGTTTACAAGTTAATCCTGATTCAGAAATCACCACAGCTTGCTCAAACCGAATGTAGGTAAAGTCTTTACTTATGTGCTTCCACTGCAAACCTACAGCTTCAGATGGTCTGCAACCCGTGATAAAAAGAAATTCTATTAGCGGCGCGTAATGGGCATAATAGCGATTTTCCTTGAATGCTTCGATAATGCGATCGCGCTCTTCAACACTGAAAGGATTGATATCCGTTTCCTGAGAATCACCCTTGGGTAGCTTAATATCGCTCGCCATACCTTCAAACGGATTGTCATCAATCAATTGGGACTTCACAGCCCAATTACAGCAAGCGCAAAACTGAGTCATGATTTTTTTGGCAGATAAGGGGCTTCTATTCGCAATTAACCAATCGCGAATCGCCACAGCTTTATCCAAAGTCTTCACGGGGAGATGCACGTTAATACAGCGATAAATTTTCTTGTAATCCTTCGCCAAAGTACTGGGGGATAAACTTGACTTTTTATATTCGGTATAGCTGTCCCACAAGTCAGCTAAAGAAACATAACTTTCTGGGGAAGTCTCCTTGTCAGAAGCCGATGGTGTAAAAATATCTTGCTGAGACTGCGGCTTGTACCTTCCCAAAGTGATATCGAAGTTATTGCACAGAATATCCAACTCAATCTGCTTGGCTTTCATCTCCGCCAGCTTGCGGTTGGCTTGGGTATCGGTAAAACCCGTTGATAAATAATGACGTTTACCCCCAAAACTAAAAACTAGCTGTAAACGTTGATTAGAAGTTTTGATTTGGACAGTACCCTTGCTTGCTTTAGTCCTAGATTTTTGGGAACCCACAATTGACTCCTGAACTTATAAACGAAGACAAAGAGAAACTGCTAGCTTGTTTCTCCATTGCCTTGCTGGACTTGGAATCAGCGCGCTCTGATTTACCCCAACTTTACCCCAATAAATTGTCCAAACCCGTCTAAAAATGTCCAACGTGGGGGTAAATTTACACCCAATCGACACCCCTCGAATCGCTGAAACGGGGTTTTAGCGACATTAAAAAACCCCCAGAAGCTTTGACTGCTGGGGGTTTTGTGATTTATGCCAGGAACGAGACTTGAACTCGTGACACGAGGATTTTCAGTCCGAGTAAAATTACTGCTATACAATACTTTCAGGCTATAAAATCTTTTTTACACCATCTTTACACCATTTGATATCTAGCGAGTTTATCAATGCAATAAAAACTCGTGTTCCTTTTATAGAAGGCTTTTTGCGATAATTACTTAGACTTTTTTACGGCGTTAAATTAGGCTAACGGATTTTACGAAGTAAATATAGTAACTTATTACTTTTGTATACTGACAGTAATTACTAATTTATTGCTAAATCTAAATTAAAATTGGCTTTGAGAATTATTTCTTCGCAACCGAATCAGTTAAGGATACTGAAACCGTGATATTAGTTGAAAATGCTGGATGCTTTTCAATAAGTAAATACTGAAATATATCAATTAATCTCATGAGTTATGACAATAGCTGTAAGTTTTTGGCTGAAGAGTATCCAACAGACTTTGTGCGTTGGTTGCTGGGAATGGAAACAGAAGATATTAACGTACTTAAAACGGAGCTTTTTTTAGAACCAATTCGTGCTGATTCCGTTACCTTTCTACAAACAAAAAATCGGATTTTACATATAGAATTTCAGACCGAACCTGTATCGAAACCTCCGATTCCCTTTCGCATGGGAGATTATTCCTTTAGGTTAAAACGGAAATACAAATGTCCTGTCACACAGGTAGTAATATTTTTGCAGGAAACTACCAACGAAATTGCATTTACTGAAGAATATCGCGACGAAACAACAATCCACCGTTATCGTGTAATTCGTCTATGGGAGCAGGATTCGGCATTATTTCTCAATAACCGTGGACTTTTACCCCTAGCACCTTTAACAAAAACTGATTCACCCACAGCATTACTAAACCAAGTTGCTCAAACAGTAGCTACAATTTCAGATATAAGAGAACAACAAAACATAACTGGGTGTTTAGGGATTTTAGCTGGTTTACGATTTGATAAGGATTTAATTCGCCAATTTTTACCGGAGGATATTATGAGGCAGTCAGTTATTTACCAAGATATTGTACACAAAGAAGCATTTAAATTAGTCAGGCTTATGATTAATGGTCGTTTTGGCGAAATTGATTCGTCATTGATGCAACAGATTGAAAATTTATCCGCAGAACAATTAGAAGCTTTAGTTAAAGTGTTCTTCAGTTTTTCTAATATCAACGATTTACAAGCATACTTAGATACAGAAAACTCATAAAAATGTACTAAAAGACTCGCTTTCCTGATTTGAGAATGGCTTAGCTCGGCTCGGAACATGGAAAGCACACCTCTATCTTATGTAGAAAAGAAATGAGTCAAATTCAAGAAACACATAGCACCGCAATGGATTTGGCGGAAGCAGCTTTTACTGCTAAACTTCAAGGTAACTTAGAACAAGCTTCGGAACTGATTCGAGAAGCATTTGAAAACGAGCAAGCAGCCGCAGAATTAATTGCTCATCAATTAGATGCAGAACCGAGCCGTTCAATTTTACATCGCAGCGCAGCAACTCTGGCTGTAGATTGTGGAGAATTTAAAGCAGCAGAACGTTTAATAGCAACAGCTTTATCAGGAAATCCTCCTGAAGAAATTGCTGAAGAATTAAAAGATTTATTTATTCAAATTAATTTACGTCCATACTTAGAACGTAATGGTATAAATATTGATAATGAAAAAATTAATGCTTTAATTTTGAAGAGTAAATAATTGATAAAAATAAATATTTATGATGGTGGATGCCAATTACTTTCAATGTTAGAGTCGATGCCCGGTATTAGCCGGGACACCTCTCCTTCAGATCCGAACGTACCCGTTTCCGTGTATTCGGCTCCTAGATGTTCTAGACTATACGTCATGCCATGTGGGCATATTGGTGGCAACTTTGGTGTATGACAACTAAGTTGTTATGCTTCCAGTTGTTGTGATTGTGGTCAATGTGATGTAGATGTACACTTTCATTGTCCCCAAACATCATTCCGCAATATCCACATCTATGGTTCTGTTTGTTAAGTAGTTTGGCTGTAGTTCCATCGTAAAATTTAGAATTCCTTTTAGCCCAATAAGTTAAGTCACCGTCGTAGGGGCTTTTATCTCCCTTAACTTTAACAAACCTATTTTCTGAGAAGGAGAAACCATCACCCAAATTAAACACTCTTTGGATTAATTTTTCGCAGGAGTACCTATTTAGTTTCTTTTCTTTGGAAAAGACTTTAAAGGCTCTGTTTCTAATGAACCATAAGGAGTATCTGGCGTTGTTCATATTGGAACAATATTTGTGATAATTTCTCCATCCTCGGACTATGGGAATTAATTTATCGGATTTAACTTTAGCCCCATAATTAGAGTTATTAACTATGGTTTTTACTTTCTCTCGGAAAGCTAAGAA
>CAKZYM010000448.1 GCA_937884685.1 uncultured Calothrix sp. | reverse complement strand
CAGCCGCAAACCAGACAATTTCAAACTTTAACGACTCAAAGTGTCGATTCTAAAAGTGAAATGCGAGATATGTTATTAAAATTCGGTGTTTCGGAAACTTTGAATAAGAGATTAGGGAATTAAAAGTTTTAACTAATTTAGAGACCAGACCTATTAGCGTAGCGTGACATAATGGTCAAAATTTTACGTCTCCCAATAATTCCAGTAAAAACGAACCTCTTCCAAAATTAAATATAAAAAAGAATCCGTTGGAATTAATGGTCTGTCCCGTTCATTTTAATTGGTTCTTTTTTTTTCAACTGTCGGGATACCTAGCGATACAGAGAGTCTCTAGATTAGATTTAGTCACGATTAATGATAAACGCTACTATTAATTCCGAAAAATCACCATTAATATATTCCGTATTTTTACCTGTTTTTGCTATTATCTCTACGTAGTAAAATCATTAGTATCTACTTTATCAAAACTTCATAATCTTTACTGCATAAGCTTTACATATATTTTGTTTATTAATTATCGTGATTCGATAGTTGTATCTGCTTGATGTATAAAAAAGGTTGTAATATCTAAGTTAAATTGCTAGTTTTAATTTGAGAAATGACAATCAGAACACAAATTTTACTTAGAGCATTGCTCTGGTAAGAGAAATATAGGCGTAAAAAAAATGAATAACTTAGATATCGGCTTTGAGGTTATTGCGGACGTTACTGGTAATGACCTAATTGAAGGTGATGCAAATGCGAATGCTTCTGGTAAAGCTAGAGCTATTGGTGTAGAGAATGCTGAATTTGGAAAGATTGCAAATGGTTTTACGATTAATCTTGATAGCGAGAATAATTTAATTGAGGGAACTGCTAAAGCAGAAAGTGAGGGAGAAGCTTTCGCTGATGGTATCCGCAATACGGGTGTTATCCAAGGTGATGGATTTAATAAGTTAAAAGGTGAGGGTAAAAGTTTAACTACCGGTGACGGGGAAACAAGTATGTCCGTTGGTATTAACAGTGCTGACGGTGGTGTAATTAAAGGTGGTGATGGGGAAGATATTCTCGATGGTAGCGCTGATGCTGTGGGAGTTGATGCTGTTGGCGCTTTTGGTGTTTTAGTAAGTAAGGTAGATACAAAAGATAATTCTGACAAGATTAAGGGTTCGGCTACAGCACAAGGTTTTTCGACAACGGATGCTCGCGGTATTTCTATTGGTCTTTCGGATATTGATGATGATACTCTAGCTAATCCAGAGTTTGATATTCCCCTTGCTATTGCTGGTGGTTATACTCAGGTTGGTGATTTGGTAACTGGTAGTGGTAACGATACTTTATCGGGTGAAGCAAGGGTAATTGTTGCAGCTTTGGATGGTGATGAGATTTTTTTTGCGGGAGCCAACGGTATTGTTAATGATGGTGGAAATTTAAGACAGTTAGAAGTTCTTTTAAATAGTATTGGTAAGAATCTGTCTAATTTTAGTAAAGAGGATATCGAGCAGATTATTGACCAGCTTGATACTAGTACTTTGGATACTGGTTCGGGTGACGATGTTTTAATTGCTGATGTGGAATTAAACGTTGCTCAAATTGGTATGGGAGCGGATTCTGATTTAGAAATTATTGGTGATGGAATTGAAAATGCGGGTCAGTTGTTGTTGGGAGATGGAAATGATTCAGTTAATTCTACTGTTTCGGTAAGAACTACTGTTAATGGTGCAAAAGGTTTTGCTGATGCTCTGGATAATAGTAGCGTTGGGATTATTACCGGTTTGGGTTTGGAAATTAATAACCGAACTTTATTTGATTTGGGTTTGGGAGACGATACTTTTACTAGTAATATTTTTGCGACTGCTGTTAACGATTTATCGGCCGCAGATGGTTTAGGAAATCGTGGTGTATTTGTTGCTGGTGGTGGAAATGACACTTTTAATTTGAATTCTGTATCTGAATTTATTTTGGAAGAAGAAAATGATGCAGAACAGCAAGAAGGGATTGCTGATGGTTGGGAAAATCGCAGTCGTGTATTTTTGGATGACCAAGAAGGAAAGACAGCGGGAAATGATTCGGTAACAGCTAATGCTACAGCATCCGGTGAAGGTGTTTTGACTATTGCTGAAGGAATCGAAACTCGGGAATTTTTTGATGCTGGTGGTGGTGATGATTTTCTTAATTTAAAAGCTTTAGCAATTACTGGTGCAGGAGCATTAGCAGATAATTTAACTCAAGCTGCAGGATTACAAACTGAACAGATTGATTCTGGAACCTTAATACTTGGTGATGGTAATAATGCAGTTTTTGGTAGAGCAATTGCACAATCAAAAGCTGTTGTTGGGTTAGATGATGATGGGGGAGAATTTTCACCTTCTACTTTTGCTTTTGGAATTACTCAGATGACAGCGGATGCGAATAATCCCAACGATGCAGGGGAATTTTTAGGAGGTAATGGTAATGATAGGTTATACGGTAATGCTAGAGCGGTGGGTGAAGAAGATGTTGCTAGTTTTGGTTTATTGTTTTCCAATGCTCATCTGGGAGATGGTTTAAATCGACTTAGAGGTGAATCTTCTGTAAATAGTAAAATCTCAGCTTTCAACAATGGTATTTCGGTCGGAACCGATGATGTTTTTCTCAAGATGAATTCTTTGGATAGACAATATGGTCTTGGTGCTGAAGCTGGTGTTTTAACTACGGGAAATGATGAAGATTTTATCGAAGGAATTGCAAATACTAATGCTAACGGTCAAAATTTGATTGAAAGCGATTCTAATGGAATTTTAGTTGAAGTCGGAAGTAGTTTAAATACGAATGATGGTGATGATACGGTTATTGGTAGAGTTACAGCTAGTAGCGTTGGTGATTCGTTAATTGATGATTTCGATGTATTAACTGACGGGATTGAGAATTTAGGTCAATTTAGTACTGGTAATGGTGACGATAAGATAATTGGTGAAGGTTTTACCTTTGGTGATGGTGTCGATGCTGTTTCCGGTGGGATTGATAACGGACGTGCTTTGGTAGAGCGTTCTGAATTTGTTCCTCCTGTATTTAAAACTGGTAGCGGTAACGATAAAATCGAAGCTGTGGCTGAAGCGATAGCTATTAATAGTGCAGCAATTACCGATGGTTTGAGTAACGTTGGTGAATTCTTAACTGAAACTGGAGACGATTTAATTATTGCAACTGCGATTAGCGAAACTTTTGGTAGTGGTAGAGCTATCGCTGACGGAATTGATAATCGTGGTCTTTTAAAGACTGGTGATGGTGAAGATAAAATTTTCGTTGAAGCGGTTGCTAGTGTAACTAATGGTTTAGCTTTAGCAAACGCTATCGACCAGAATGTAGACGCTGAAAGCGTCATTGATTTAGGTAACGGTGACGATATTATTTTGGCTGAAGCAAAAGCTTTCTCTCAAGAAAATATTAGTGCGATAAGCCAGAGGCTTGACTCTTCGAGTATCGCAATCTTGGGAGGAGCGATAAAAGCCGGTGATGGAGCAGATAACATCCGTGCTTGGAGCAACGATAATTCAATTGGACTTGATGGTGGTTTAGGTTTTGGTAACGTAGAAATCGATATGGGTGACGGGAACGATACATTATTTGGTTTCGGTAACGCAATAGTCGATGGTGGTTCCGGTATAGATACTTTAGAATTCGACTTTTCCTTAGATGAATTTCTGATTGGTGGAGGTTCCATCATCTCTTCGGGTGAATTCATCGAATTCAACTTTGCTGATATCAACTACAAAACCACCAATTTTGAAAGGTTTGAATTTAGCGCTGATTTTGGAACTGATATTTTTGGATAGGAAATTGGGGATAGGGGATTGGGAATAATATTTACCTCTCTAAATCTCTTCCTCAGCCTTATCCGCGCTCTCAGCGGTTTAATAAATCAATAATTCGGTGTAAAAAGAAAGCTGTTCCCTATTTCCTTACTCTGACAAATAGCTATATAACTTTCTATGAATTTTTAACTCAGAATATTATTTATATTCATTTGTCATCCTCCTTTTTGAATACTCAATAACTTGCAACTAAGTAAAATATGATAAATTTAAAACCTTCTTTAATACAGCCAAATCCTTATTTAAAAAGGGTTTTTACTTATATCGTAATGATTAACTATTTAAGAAATTAATCAAAATGATACAGAAAATAAAATTATCGAATGTAGCAGTCTTACTTTTCGTTTACAAAGAAAAAATAGTTAATATCCCCGAAATAACTGTAAAGAAGGGAAAACTATGAATTTAATTTTATCTTTATAAATCAACTTATGAATCCTGTTATACAATACGGTAAGTAAACGAGATTACTTGATAAAGAAGTAGTTTAGTTTGGGAGAAAGTCGTTTTATCAAAAAACTATTACCAGTAGCGAAAATATAATTGCTGCCTTCTCAAGTTACTGCCAAGCCTTTGACACTGCTTAAAGGACGTTTGAAAAGTCTTTAAAATTTATTCCCTATTAAATAAAGTCCCATGCTGCGGTTTGAATCCCTATTTATTTTGGATGAGGTTCGGACTTTAGTACTTTTCAAACAGCTTTAATTTAAGAAAAGGTATTAGTGGCTGAGATTATTGCAATATTTCAAAAACATGATTATCTTGTTGATTGGATAACAAGATAATCATGTTTTTAAGAATGGAAACCGTGTTTCTTCAGACTTAAATTCCAAAATCCGTTGTGAAAATCTAAAATTGCTTGAGGATATGAACCTATTTAATTTCGACCGGAGAAAAAGAGGTCAAAGTATGACAGATAGCAGCAGCAGTAATAAAAAGGTTGATTTGGTAATCGTTATCGATACCAGTCCCTCAATGAGAGATGAAGCGAGGGATTTGAGTAAAGCTGCTGAAGCTGCAATTAATAATGCTAAGTCTAGTTGTCCGTCGGATTTGAAGGTAACTTGGCTTGGTGTTGAAGGTGTTTGGAAAGGAACAAAGTTTAATCAAACTATTAGAGATTATTTAACTGGTAGTTGTAAAGTATCTGATTCTCAACTCCGTGGAAGAAAAAGAGGAGAGTTAAAGTCAGCAGGAGCGCAGGAAGATGCTGCTAGAGCTATAGATGATATTTCCAGTTTCTTTAATTGGAGAGAAGGAGCTTCCAGAGCAATTTTTTATTCTGGTGATGAAGCTCTCGAAGGTGGTGGAAGTAAAACGGAACGAGAAGATATTGAAGCTGCGGATTTAGCAATTGGGAAAGCTCAGAAAAATCAAGTTACCGTTCACACATTTTTTGGAACTTCTAGAAGCAAGCATCAAGAAGGAGTTAAGCAAGAATATAAAAGAGTTGCTGCTTCTACTGGTGGACAGTTTTTTACAGATAAAGATTTAACTGGTGGTTTTACCAAGATTCTAGAAAAGGTGATTTGTGGAAGCTGTAATTCT
>CAKZYM010000447.1 GCA_937884685.1 uncultured Calothrix sp. | reverse complement strand
CAGTTATCAGTGAACAGTTTACAGTCAAGAACCTTAACCCTAGTGGTATATAAAATAAATGTGTAATAGTTTAACTCTTAACTCCTCACTCCTAACTCCTCACTCCTAACTCCTAACTGTGTGTTCCCAATTCCCAATTACCCATTCCCAATTACCAAAATAGTTTTCTTCAAACTTTCGGTATAGGCTCAATTTCGCTAGCATAGCTACCATCAAAGACGGAAGCTTATAACGGACAATATCATGACTAGCGTCTCCTCTGTACCCGATTTTATCGAATCTTTGCTAGGTAACGAAGCGAAAGACCTGCTTACCCACAAAGCAAAAGTCTCTAAAGATATGCTTCATCTACCGGGAAACGATTTCGTTGATAGAATCTGGATTAATAGCGATAGAAATCCTCAAGTATTGCGTAGTTTACAATCGCTATACTCTACCGGAAGACTCGCGAATACTGGTTATCTCTCGATTTTACCCGTAGACCAAGGTATTGAACATTCAGCGGGTGCTTCCTTTGCTCCTAACCCCATGTATTTTGACCCCGAAAATATTGTTAAACTCGGTATTGAAGGTGGTTGTAATGCTGTTGCTTCAACTTTGGGAGTATTGGGAATTGTTTCCCGTAAATATGCTCATAAAATTCCTTTTATCGTTAAAATTAATCACAATGAATTGCTTAACGTTCCTAACGATTACGACCAGGTAATGTTCGGTGATGTGGAACAAGCTTGGGATTTAGGTGCTGTTGCTGTGGGAGCAACAATTTACTTTGGTTCGGAGAATTCTACCAGACAAATTCAAGAAGTAAGTAAAGCATTCAAACGCGCTCATGAATTGGGAATGGCTACTATCTTATGGTGCTATCTCCGTAACAACGCATTCAAGCAAGATAAAGATTATCACCTCTCAGCCGATTTATCATCTCAAGCCAACCACTTGGGTGTGACAATCGAAGCCGATATTATCAAACAAAAAATGCCCGAAAATAATAACGGTTATGGTGCTGTAGCAAAAGCAATTGGTACAAGCTACGGAAAAACTCACGACAAAGTTTATACCGATTTAAGCACAGACCACCCCATCGATTTAACCCGCTATCAAGTATTAAATTGTTACTGCGGTCGTGCTGGATTAATTAACTCTGGTGGTGCAGCAGGTGAAAACGACTTTGCAGCAGCAGTACGTACAGCAATCATTAATAAACGTGCTGGTGGAACCGGTTTAATTTCCGGACGTAAAGCATTCCAGCGTCCCTTTGAAGACGGTGTGAAATTATTCCACATGATTCAGGATGTTTATTTATCTGATGCTGTGACTATTGCTTAGGTAATTGGTAATTGGTAATTGTATTCTGTAGGTTGGGTTAGGTTCACTGATAGATATTGTTTTAAACAAATAACTTAAACATGAACCGTAACCCAACATTTTTATTGTCGATATTTAACAATATTTATTCATAGTTATATATGTTGGGTTACGACAGAATAAACAAATATTTTCGTTGCAATTACAATTGCTAAACCTGTCTAACCCAACCTACTAAATTCCCCTCTCTGATGTCTTGGAGAGGGATGTCCGTAGCACGGGGTGAGGAATAAGAGTGTATTGCACTCAACCGAAAACTACTATATAAATCAGCTTAAACTTTATTATTCCTTGACGATACAAAAATCATTTTTTACACTGAGTATATTGATTTACAAACACAGAATAAATACGGATATACCATGCTAGCAATAAAGGCAGATAGGTTAAAAGAAGATACAGTATTACAAACAAGAGTTGTTAATAAAATTAATAAGGGAAAAAAGGTCACTTTTAAATTTGATTCAGAAGAAGATAAAATAGCTTTTTTAGAGCAATCTTGTAAACTTGCGACAGAAGCAGGTTTTGCAGTAGGTTCGGCTATTGGTGGTAATATTGGTACTGCTGTTGGAAGCTTTTTCGGTGGTTCAATTGGTGG
Organism: uncultured Calothrix sp.; assembly: GCA_937884685.1. Taxonomy (GTDB): domain Bacteria; phylum Cyanobacteriota; class Cyanobacteriia; order Cyanobacteriales; family Nostocaceae; genus Rivularia. The sequence goes on along the minus strand of CAKZYM010000447.1, from coordinate 1,401 downwards.
TTCAATTGGTAGAGCTATTGGTGAAAATATTGGTGGTGCTATTGGTGCTTTTATTGGACGTATAGGTGCATGGTTAGCAAACTTTCTTTGGAAAAATGTTATAAATAAAAACGTTTTGTATTTCAAAGAAGCATTTTCTTGGTTTGGATTGCGTCCTAACAGAGTAATTGCAAGAACTTGTTAGATATATAAATTATTAATAAAATCAACTGAAATTTATCATTTTAAAATGGTACGTTATAGTTTTAGCTGTAACGCATCTTATTATTTATTATTCCCTACAAAAAAATGTTATTAGTAATTTTAAAGCTAATAACATCATCTCATGCGCCGAGATTCGATATTTTACAAATTATTCCAACAATACCCTGGTTTACTGTTTGAATTGTTGACAAACCCACCAGAAAATGCATCCGAATACAAATTTGATTCAGTAGCTGTCAAAGAACCCAAATTTGAAATCGACGGGGTATTTCTCCCACCAGAAAATCAAAGTCCTGGTGCTGTATATTTCTCAGAGGTTCAATTTCAAAAGGACGAAACACTTTACGAGCGGGTATTTGCAGAATCTTCCCTATACTTCTACCGCAATCGTGCTAGGTTTAATGACTGGCAAGTTGTAATAATCTACCCATCTCGTAATACCGAGCAAAGCGATATTTATCCCCATCGTGGGCAACTCAACAGTCCTCAAGTACATCGAATATATTTAGATGAACTGGGAAATATTCGCGAATTACCTGTATGGGTAGCATTAATGGTGTTGACAACAGTAGAAGAACAACAAGCATCCGAAGAGGCTAGGTATTTAATCTCACGTTCTTCTACTGAACAACCAGAAACTACAAGTCAAGCGATAATAGATTTAATTACGACGATAATAGCTTATAAATTTGAACAACTTAGTAGAAGCGAGGTAGAAGAAATGTTAGGAATTACTCTTAAAGAAACTAGAATGTACCGAGATATTAAAGAAGAAGGAATGGAAGAAGGAAGGGAAGCAGAAGCACAATCGCTAATTCTCCGTCAACTAACTCGACGTGTGGGAGAATTACCCCAACCAGTCCGTCAACGTATTGAAACCCTTTCTCTAGAACAGTTAGAAAATCTTGGGGAAGCGCTGCTTGATTTTAACAGCATGGCTGATTTACAAGCTTGGCTCGAAGAAGTTAGGAGTTAAGAGTTAAGAGTTAGGAGTTATTTAATTTTGGATTTTGGATTTAGAGTTAAAAGTTATTTCCACCCCCTCTCCCCACTCTCCCCCCCCCTCTAATCCTCCATTTCTTCCACAACCTCCTTCCTATCCGTCAAAGGTTTAACAACCTTCGCAATCGCTTCAGAAATAAACGCTTTTACAAACTCATCCCTTTTATTTAACTGAAACTGTCTTTGGACAACTTC
>CAKZYM010000446.1 GCA_937884685.1 uncultured Calothrix sp. | reverse complement strand
AAGTAAGAAGTAAGAAGTAAGAAGTAAAAAGTAAAAAGTAAAAAGTAAAAAGTAAGAAGTTTATTTTCTAGGATTTTCAGCCATTTTTAATGGTTTCTTTATTTAAGCAACACTATACTAGTTTATGGTGTTGCTATCTAGATTCGCAAAGAATTTACAATTTTTTTGTAGAGGGAAGGGATAAAAACGGCTTTCCAAGATTGGGTATGATAATTTAATCCGAACAAATCTTTCAAATATTGATTTAAATGGGATTCATCCAGACAAAACTATATATTGAATTAAAGCATGATTGATAATTATATTTTTGAATCATTTGCTATGTAATAAATTTAAGATGCTAAGTTTTGAATAATATTAATTTATCATAGTAAGCCTAGGAGAGCCATAAAAACAAGTGAAACTCAATACATTAAGACCTTAAAAATATTTTAACCAATAAATCATAAAAAATAAAAAAGCACCAATTACATATTCTATAGGTCTTCTGCTCAGGACAAATACATCTTGTCATTAAGAAAGCTATATTATCACTAAGGTCTGAAATAGTGGCATTACTTCTTACTTCTTACTTCTTACTTCTTAATCAGCCTATACTCTAAACTTAGATGCGTTTTCCCCGGTCTTCTGCGAGATTGATATTTGATGTATCTATTTAAACTTTTATGATTAAGCTTTATTTTGATAAGTTTTTTTCGGTTATCTGTTTATAATTGATTTTTCTGATTATTGCATGTAACTTGAGCTTAGTTGTTATTAGCCACAAATTCAACGATATATAAACTGAGAATAATTAAAATCTTGTTTTTCTCGAACTTCATCAATCAAATTATGTTCCGGTGATACATGACAAACTGGGTCGGTAGCGTTGGATTTCCCGGTAAGTAAAAAAGCTTGACAGCGACAACCTCCAAAATCAATTTCTCGTCTAGAACAGCTACGACAAGGTTCATCCATCCAATCCGTACCCCGAAAACGATTAAATGCTTCGGATTCAAACCAAATCCACTCTAAAGTTCGTTCGCTGATATTTGCAAAATTCAATTCGGGAATACTTGTAGCAACCTGACAGGGTAAGACATCCCCCGACGGAGAAATCACTATCGTTTTTTGTCCCCATCCACCCATACAAGGTTTAGGATATTTTTCGTAATAATCGGGAAGGACGTAAACTAGACCCATAGGGAAATATTGTTTTTCAACAGCAATTGCGGTTGCTTGTTTAGCTTTCTCTAATTGAGCGGGTGTTGGTAATAATGAGGTACGATTTTTTAAAGCCCAACCATAATATTGAGTATTGGCTAATTCAACCCTATCTGCTTCGAGTGATTTACATAATTCCAAAATTTCTTCAATTCTATCCAAATTCTGACGATGCAGTACAACATTAATAGTTAGGGGAAATCCTAATTTTTTCACCAACCTTGCAGCAGTCAGTTTTTGCTCAAAGGAAGCAACTCCTGCAATATAATCAGATTGTGGTGCTTGGCTATCTTGAATGCTGATTTGTACGTGGTCTAATCCACAATCTTTTAATTTGGTCGCTCGTTCTGGAGTTAAAGTTGTCCCGGATGTAATTAAACTAGTATAGATTCCTGTAGAAGCAGCTGTTTCTACCATCACTTCCAAATCTTTTCTCAGAAGTGGTTCACCTCCAGTGAAACCAAGTTGTAAAATTCCTAATTTCGCAGCTTGACCGATTGCATCTAACCAATATTGGGTAGCTAATTCTTGACGGTAATTCGTTTCACCATAATTAACCGGATTAGAACAATAAGGACATCGAAGCGGACAGCGATAAGTTAATTCTGCAATTAGCGTTAACGGTCTATTTATATTCATTTATAAAGTAGGGAGTAGTAGTTACAATTAAACAATATGAAATCACGCAGCAAGGTGAATTAAAATATCTCTAGGGTCATCTCATTCTATAAAAAATAATTCAGAATTTTCTCCATTTTATTTGGTTGAAAAAAAATTTTTTAATCTAGTGAGAGTATGAGATAATAAAAAAATTGAATGGTATTTTTTATAATTGGATGGTGATAAAATTTTTAGAGAAGGCATGCCTCCCCATTATCAAAATTATTTCTAAAATTAACAATACCACAAAAGCGTTACTAGCAAAAAAAATTATTCTTATCTGAAAGAAATGAGCCATTATATATACCACATTAACAAAAAAAGTAAGTAATTGTCTCATTATATGCGCGATTATATAAGATGAGTTTGTAATAAATAAAACGTCTAAATTTTAAGTAAAGCCAATAGTTTGTTTTTAACAACTAAGGAAAATTTGAATTCATATTGGGAGCATCCCAATTTAGCAAAAAGCCT
>CAKZYM010000445.1 GCA_937884685.1 uncultured Calothrix sp. | reverse complement strand
TAGTTAAATCTTCGGTTTCCCATGATGGTAAAACTGTTCGTGTAGAAATGGGAAAAGTTAGTTTTTTAAGTAATGAAATTCCTGTTACGGGAGAAAATAGAGAAGTAATTTCCGAAAATATAACAGTTGACAATAAAACTTTTACATTTTGTGCTGCTACTATCGGAAATCCTCACTGTGTGATTCCTTTACCTGAAATTACACCGGAGTTAGCAAAGCAATATGGTCATTTAATAGAAACTCATGAATTATTTACCAATCGTATCAACGTGCAATTCATGAAAGTACTTGATAGAGAAAATATTCAGCTAGAAATTTGGGAAAGAGGTGCGGGTTATACGTTAGCATCGGGAAGCAGTAGTAGTGCAGCCGCAGCCGTTGCAAATCGTCTTGGTTTATGCGATTCTTCAATTACAGTACATATGCCTGGAGGAGATATATTAATAGAAATTAGTGAAGATTATTCTATTCAAATGACAGGTTCTGTTACTAAAGTCGCAGAAGGAATAATGTCTGAATAAATTTTCAATAGTTAGGAATTAGTTGTAGTTGTAGGTTGGGTTAGACATGATTTGCAATTTGAATTGTAAGGATAATTTTTGAATCGTGTCGTAACCCAACATTACCTTAATCCAAAAACCACAGTTGATGTTGGGTTACGGTGCAATATCAATTCCGATTTTAATAACTATCATTATTAATGCACCTAACCCAACCTACAATAATTATCTTTTTAAGCTATTTTTTAATCAAATTACCAATTACCAATTACCAATTCAAAAATCAATCATAGTTTGTCGATAAACATTTGGCATTCCAATATCAAAAGTTTTCCCATCAACAACTAATCCTACCATTCCCTCAGCTTTTCTTAGTTTCTCCAAGCAAGATGTTAGCTGAAATTCTCCTTTTTCTCTAAAGTCACTATTAATATTATCTTCTAAAAAATCAAAAATATTTTTATTTAATGCATATAAACCAAATATACATAAAAACTCATCTTCTGCCATTCCTTCTACTCGTAAATTTTGCTTTGCATATTCAATAGTTGGTTTTTCATAAATTTGAGTAACTTCTAAAATAGAAGGATTAATTTCTTGCCAAACTCCTGTAATACATCCAGCTTTATGAATCATTTCTGCTGGTAAAGAATTTAATCCAATTACATTTTGATTAACTTGTTCGTAAACCTGTAAAACTTGACCAACACAAGATTTTTCCGCATCGGACGAATAAATATGGTCACCTAACATCAATAAAAAAGATTCATCACCCCCCCATTCCATAGCACAGAAAACTGCATGTCCGTAACCTTCATGTTAATCCTGAGCCAAAAAAGTAATTTTACTACCTAAATCTTGAAGATATTGACAATATTCCCGATTCTCCTGAGAAAGCTTGTTAAAAAGCTTAGGTTCGGGTGGGTTTTCAAAATAACTTGCAAAAATCTCTTTATCATCCGGTTGAGTAACAATTCCAATCTCTTCTATTCCCCCTTTAACAGCTTCTTCCACAATCACTTGAATTACAGGTTTAGCCCTACCATCCCTATCAATTATCGGAAACAGTTCCTTTTTGACAACTTTCGTCGCTGGAAACAAACGAGTACCAAAACCAGCAGCAGGAATTACAGCTTTTTTAATTCGATTTTTCATTTTGTTAGTTGTTAGTGGTTAGTTGTTAATTGTTAGTTGTGAGGGGGAGAGGGAGAGAGTGATGGAGGGAGTGAGGGAGAGAGTGAGAGAAATTAATAATTTATAACTCCTAACTCTTAACTCCTAACTCCTAACTTTATAAAATCTACCATTAGGTCATTGCTTTGCTACAACCAATACCATATACGTGGTAATTTTACCCTGTGAAAGCTTTGTAAACTCTTATCCCAGCTTCTCAGTGATTGTTAGTTACACTAAGCATATTTTTACTATGTCAGTTGACAAACTGTCACTCAGTCAATTCCCTGATAATGGTCTTAAAAGATATTCTATATTTGTGCAAGGAGTGATACCACTTCACAACACGTTTGCTATAAGCTTATTCTCGCAATCCCTAGCTATATGGGAATAGTGTCGAGTTCAAATGTTGCATCAAACTAGTGAATTGGTATAACTTTATACAGCTAAGGCGCTTGGTAGGCAAAACTGTCAGGCGCTTTTCCATGTAACGGATTAATCACAAATTTCCAAAAAAGGAACCCAGACAGGAAACCGGGGTTTTTACCCCCCTTTGTGTCAATTAGTAAACCTGCACAAGTGTAAACAGAATTATTGCTTTTAATTTCTTACTTCTAATTTCTTTCCTTTAATTTCTAATGGTGACAATAAACAATGCACCTTTTCCCGGTTCGCTTTTTGCTGTAATGCTTCCTTGATGTCGTTCGACAATTTTTCGACAGATTGCTAAACCCATTCCAGTACCTTCGTATTCCGTGCGTCCGTGCAGCCTTTGAAATACGTTGAATATGCGGTCTAAATATTTTTCATCGAAACCAATGCCGTTATCTTCTACGATAATCTGGCAGAATTCAGAATTTAGCTGTTGATTGGTATTTTTTTTACTGTATATTCTTATCAATAGTGGCTCTTTCTCATCATGAAATTTTAGAGCATTGCTTATCAAGTTTTGTAGTAATTGACGCATTTGTAAGGGGTCGGCTTTGATTATTGGTAATTCGCCGATTTCTATACGTGCTTTACTTTGAGTGATGCGTATTTCTAGGTCAGATAACACTTCTTGAGTTACTTGTGACAGACTGACTTCTACAAAAGGTTGCGCTCTAGTGGTAATTCGTGAAAGGGTAAGTAAATCTTCAATTAAAACCTGCATTCTTTCTGCTGCATTTTGCATTCGATGCAGATAGTCGTGTCCTTTATCCGTGAGAGCATCTTGGCAAGTTGCTTTGAGTCGGTCGCCAAATGCTGTAATTTTACGTAATGGTTCTTGTAAGTCGTGGGAAGCGATAAAGGCGAATTGCTGTAGTTCTTCGTTGGAACGAGCTAATTCTTCTCGCTGACGGGTTTCTTGTTCGAGCAGCTTGGCTTGAGAAACGGCTATACCCATTTGGTCGGCTAGCTGTTGCAGTAATTCTATTTCCCATTCCGTCCATTTACGGGGATGGGCACACTGATGAGCAATTAGCAGTCCCCAAAGTTGGTTTTGCGTGATTATCGGAACTACTAAATTAGATTTAACGCTAAATCTTTGCAGTAATTCGACATGACACTGTTGGATGTTAGCTCTTTCAATATCGGTAATAGCGCTAATTCGACCTTGACGGTATTTTTCAATATATTCTTTGCTAAAGCAGGGGTCGTTAATGTCCTGACCGTAAACTACAGGTAAGCCAGGTACTACTGCTTCCTTTACCGTCTCCATTAAACCTTTGTCAGAGAATCGGGTAATTAATACGCGGTCTGCATTGAGTAATTTTTGTACTTCTGTAACGCTAGTTTGAAGAATTTCGTCAATTTGTAGGGAAGTACGAATTTTGAGAGTGATATCGGAGAATAACTGCGAGCGTAAGTTTTGTCGAATTAATTGCTCTTGTGCCCGCTTGCGTTCGGTAATATCCATCATGGCCCCAATCATCCGTACTGGTTGTTCGTCTGCATCGTCGCGAACAACGTAACCGCGCTCAAAAATGTGAGCGTATGAGCCATCTGCTTTGAGAAACCGGTATTCGTTTGCCCAAAAAGGTTGACCGCTTTCTACAGCAGCGTAAATATCAGCAACAATTCTACGTCTATCTTCTGGATGTATGTGTTCGTGCCACCAATCAGTATTATCTTCCACGGATTGTGCCGAATAACCAAACAAAGTCTGTATTGAGTCATTCCACCACATTTTATCTGTGAGCAAGTCCCAATCCCAAACCGCATCGTTGGTAGCACAAGCAAGTAATTGAAAACGCTGTTCGCTTTGTCTTAGCTTTTCTTCTGCTAATTTGCGCTCTGTAATATCAGTATGGGAACCTGCCATCCGCACTACATTCCCACTTGAATCCCACAACGCTTGACCTCGTTCCAAAATCCATTTGTAACTGCCGTTTTTACACCGCAGACGATGCTCGCTAATATAAAAAGGAGTTCTTTGGTCAAAATGATTTTGAATAGTTAACCTTAGTAAATCAACATCATTTGGATGTACGCTATCAAACCATTCATCTAAGTTTTCACCAATCTCTTCATCTTTATAACCAAGCATTTCTTTGGAACGAGCGGAGTGAAAAACCTGGCTATTTTTGATATTCCAATCCCAAATACCATCATTATTACCTCTTATCGCCAATTGCCAGCGTTCTTCGCTTTCTCTAAGCGCATCTTCCATACGTTGACGTTCGATAGCTGTGGCTAAAACATTAGCAATAGCTTGCAAGAAGAAGATGTCATCTCGATTAAATCTGCGTTTTTCAGTAGTATGCGCTCCCAAAACTCCAAAAGGGCCGTCTTTTCCATGAATAATTACCGATATTCCGCTGACGACATTATGGTCGGCTAATAATTGCGAGCCTTGGAAGCGGTTTTCGTTGGTTAAATCATCTGCAATTACCGGCTCCTCGCAAAAAATTGTATAGCCTGATTGCGAATTTTGAGCAGCATTTACCGTGGCTTCTCCTACAAGTCCAAAATGCCAACCAATACCAGAACGCAACAGTAATTTATTACCTCCGGGTAATAATTCCAAAATCTTGCAATATTCCACATCAAGACATTGTGCAACAGTCGTAACAGCTTGATGCATCAAACTATTTAAATCCATCCTCGCAAGTGCTGCTTGAGAAAGTTCGGCTACCAATGATTGTTGACTAGCATGAATTTCTAAAGCTTGCTGGGCTTTTTTGCGAACGGTAATATCCATATCAATACCCGACATTCGCATAGCTTTTCCAGACGAATTACGAAAAACCAAGCCTTGAGAAGCCAACCAGCGAATATTACCATCGGGTAAAAGCACGCGATACTCAATATTGTATTCTCCTCCTTCCTCAATCGCGCACTGCATTGCTCGATTAATTAAATCTCTATCTTGAGGATGAACAAAACTAATAAAGCTTTCAAAAGTTTCATCAAAGCTCAAACTAGCTTTTCCTAATAGCGCTTTGATAGTATCCGACCAAGTTACTTTATTATTAACAATATTCCAATCCCAAATACCCATATGGGCAGCTTCCAATGCAATTCTTAATTGCGTTTCTTGCCACTGTGCTTGTTCTGTTTGCTGCCGTAATTTTTTCATGGTTCTACTAGCTTCGACCAAACGAAGAATTCTAGAACGCAATACCAACCATTGAATCGGCTTAGTTATATAATCTGTAGCACCAGCACTAAAAGCTCTTTCCACAGAACTCTGGTCGTATAAAGCAGTAATCATTAATACTGGTATATCTTTCCCACCAGCAAGCTGACGTAAGCGCGCACAGCAAGTAAAACCATCCATTCCTGGCATCAAAGCATCTAGCAGAATTATTTCTGGCTGTAACTGACTATACGCAGCTAACGCTTCGTCTCCATTACCGGCCTCAGCGACCCAATAACCTGCTGATTTGAGTAATTCTCGCAACTGCATCCGTGTTAGTTCGTCATCATCTACAACCAGAATTAGATTAGTCATCTTATTGGATTTTAGATTTTGGATTTTGGATTTTGGATTATGAGTTAAGAGTTAGGAGTTAGGAGTTAGGAGTTAGGAATTTAAATACAGCAGTTTGCAGCTAAATGAGGTACACAACTGTATTCTAAAACTCTTGTAGGATGGGCATCCTGCCCGTCCGAATGTACCTCATAAAAATCAAATATGCTGTATTTCTATTGGTAATTAACAATTAAAAATTAAAGATTAAAAATTAACAGTTAAACTGATATAGAACTATGTAAAGATATAAAAAATCCTAATCAGGATGTAACTATTGCGGATAATTATAAAATAATAATTAGTAATGAAATACTTCAAAAGTTAAAAAAAATATAATATTTTCAAATCAATTTTAAATACAATCCCCAATTCCCAATTTCAATTATTTCAATACTGAATGTAAAGTGGTTAACAATTCTCTTGCTGTATATGGTTTAGGTAAAAAAGCTGTATGGCTAGAGTTATTGTCGAAAGGTACTTGTTCGCTGGTTGCTAATCCACTAACAGCAATCATGCGTAAATTGGGATTCATTTTATGTAATGTTGTAATTGTAGTTTTGCCATCCATTGATGGCATCATCATGTCAATTATTGCTCCACTAATCTGATTTTTATGTTGAGCATAAAGTGCTACTGCTTCAATTCCATCGTTGGCTGTTATTGCTTTATAGTTATGCTGCTCTAAAGAGGTTAATGTAATATCTCTAATTGATGGTTCATCATCAACTACTAAAATTAACTCTCCATTTCCTAAAGGTGTTTTTAAATATTCTGTTTTTTGATTAGCATTAGTATTAGCGGCTGGTAGATATACTTTAAAATTTGAACCTATAGATGCCGTACTAGATACATTAATAAATCCATTATGACCTTTGATAATTCCGGTTACTGTTGATAGCCCTAATCCCGTACCTTTTCCAAATTCTTTTGTAGTAAAAAATGGTTCAAAAATTCTATCTAATAATTCTTGAGGAATACCAACCCCTGTATCCGCAACACTAATAACTACATAAGAGCCTACTTTTGCATCAAGATGCATGCCTGCATAATTATCATCAATGACAATGTTTTCGGCAGAAATTGTTAATTTTCCACCATTTGGCATTGCATCGCGAGCATTTAAACAGAAATTTAACAACACTTGATGTAGCTGAGTGCTATCACCCCATATTTGCCACACACCTTCTTGAATTGACTCATGAAACGAAATAGATTTTGGGAAAGTTTGTTCCACAATCTGCTTCATTTCCCCAACCAATTCTTCAACTGGAATTACAGTGCGATCGCCTTCAATTCCTCGGGCAAATGATAACACCTGTTTTACCAGGTTCGCTCCTCGCTTAGCGTTATTCTCTACGATTTCCAAAATAGAGTTTTCTTGTTCATCTTGGCTTTTGCTTTTGAGCAACTGAACCGACATTAAAATTGGCGATAGCACATTATTTAAATCGTGAGCAATACCGCTGGCTAAAGTACCAATACTTTCCATACGCTGAGCGCG
>CAKZYM010000444.1 GCA_937884685.1 uncultured Calothrix sp. | reverse complement strand
TTAGGAGTTAGGAGTTAGGAGTTAGGAATTAGGAGTTAGGAGTTAGGAGTTAGGATTTAGGAGTTAGGAATTAGTAGTTAAAAATAGTAAGTTTATTGTGAATAACTTAATCATTAACGCTGTTATAATTTCTAATTTCTACTTATTACTTACTACTTGCTACTTGCTACTTATTACTTATTACTTACTCAAGCTGCACCATTTTTACTCCGTTTAATAACTTTTGCGGGTACTCCCACTGCGATGGAATCACGAGGAATGCTTTTAGTCACAACTGAACCAGCACCAATTACACTTCCCCTACCGATAGTTACTCCATCTAATATGCGAACTCCGCTACCTATCCAACAGTTATCTTCGATTTCAATTCCTTCGCGGCTTAATCCATAATCTCGATGATTGTTTGCGTAAACACCAGAATGCGAAGCAATTAGACAGTTTTTACCAATTTTTATGTGACCGGGGCCAGCCATACATACATAAGGACCAAGGTAAGAACTATCGCCAATTTCTATCCAGCAATCGGAACCAGCAGTACGAATATCGACACCACGGTCTAAACAAACTCCGTTACCAAGATATATAAAGCTGTTGATATTTTTAATTTCTAACCGAGTATCGCGAAGAATTTGAACATTATCGCCGAATTCCATAGCTCTAGCACCAAGAAGTTCCACACCTTGAAAAATACTTAGTTTTTGACCGACATGAGCCAATATTAAAGGATAAATCAGCTTTCTTAACAAGGTTCCGAGTGGATGAGGAATGCATCCGACTAGGTTAAATATAACTAACTCTAAAATACGAGATTGAGTTGTAGGTGGACTTGTTAATGGTTCACAATCAACATTAAATTGTGCCAGCATAGATAATAAATTTTAAAAGATAGTTTGTTGGCTATCAAGCACGCTTTTTTTGTAAGAAAATGTCTGTAAATTATGTATATTTTCTTTGATTAAATCCTGGTGATTATCTATATTTCCAAACGTAGATATAAACTTTGTAGTTAAATCTTGAATATACTGGCTATGATTATGATATTTACATACAAATTCGTAACCTAATTGAGCTTGTTTGTTAGCCTGTTCGGGGCTATGCAAAAGTTTTTGAATTGCTTGCTTTAATTTAGCAGAATTGCCACTGCTTACACCTGTTACAATACCTGAATCAATGAGATTGTTAATAATTCCAGCCTTCGGGGAACGTGTAACTATTACAGGTCTTTTACAAGCCATTGCTTCAAATAAAGTGCTAAGTCCAGCTTGATAGTTATTCTTTAAAAGAGGTAAAACTACTAAGTCAGCATCGCAGTAAAGCTGCACTAAATCTTCCCATTCATAAAAACCGCAATACATGTTTTTGGGCATTATTGCAGGGAAGGTTCTTTTCGATGCGGTTTTATTCGGTGAAAAAGCGCAAATCTTGACATCAATCTTTAAATTATTTGTTGCATTAGCTAGAGTTTTATAATCTCGTTTTTCTAGCCCACCACTAGCAATTAAAGGACGTACTTTTTCCTGTGATACTGGTTTTGGAATAAAGAAAGATGTATCTGTGGATGGGTGAGAAGGAATTTGAAAAATACGATGTTTGGGTAAATTCAAATAGCGACGCAGAAATTTTGTTTGCGAATTCGTACCAGTTACAAATAAATCAATTGAACTTTCAACTTGAAATGCATTTAAAGCAACATAACCTTTTGGTCGGTTTATATTATGAAAAAGTACGGCTATTTTAGGTCGCTTCTGTTTCTGAGCGCAAACAGCTGCGATAGGAATACCCAAATGTTCTCCATCGCAATATATAACGTCATTATCGTCGAGTTGCTCTGATAGCTGACGTGCTAAAGCCCAGCATTCCGGGAAACCAATAATCTTTGATAATTTTCTATCTCTGGGTAATACTTTTAAGTTGATTGGCTGATAAATCTTCGCTTTTAAAGCTTGGCTAACTTCCCACATTACATGACCGGGAAATTTTCCAGACTTTGTTTTTGAGACAAAACTTTCGACATCGGAAGTAGTATTTAGTGCAAGGTGATACTTCATTTTTATGTTTTGTTAATAGGTGAAACACTTAGATAAAGATATGAGGTTTTGTGAGTCGGATAATCTTCAATATATAGAAGATGCTTGGCAATCCATGTTCCAGTATTGACAAAAAAAATTAACTATTTCTAGCTTCTTTTTTTTGCAAAAAATATATATAGAGATATTTTCTAACTATTTATACTGCTATAAACAGAAGCAGTTTCTGTTGAGCTACTAGGCAAAGAAATATATTTATCTTGATAAGTTGGTCGGATAGATTCTACTTGATTTTGTAAGGCATTATTCATAACCTGATAAAGTCGTGCTGCTTCATGTTGCACGTTGAAATCTTTCTCTACTTTTGCTCTTCCAGCGGTTCCAAATTTTGTTCGTAATTCCCAATCTTTGAGTAATTCTTCGATACGAATTGTCAAAAGATGAGAATCACCGGGTGGAACTAAATAGCCATTTATACCATCTTCCACCAACTCGCTAATCCCTGCGATTTGAGTTGCTACTACCGGGACACCAGCAGCCATTGCTTCCATTAATACAACTGGTATTCCTTCAGCAAAGCTAGACATGACAAATACATCTGTTTGCTGGAAATATTCTCTGACTTCGGTTTGAGATTTGTAGCCAACAAAATCTACATTTTGACTCAACCCTAATTCAACAGTCATTGCTTCTAAATCTTTACGGTCTGAACCATCTCCAACCACAGTTAATAATATATCGGGATGCTGTTTTTTCAGAATAATCAGACTTTCAAGTAAAATTGGTAATCCTTTTGCAGCAGCTATTCTTCCTACATAAAGCAAGCGTTTCCCTGGTTGTTGGTGAGAAACCATATCAAACAGAGAAGGCTCAACTCCGCAATGGATTATATGCATTCTATTCCATTTTTCAGTAGGTGCAAATATCATTCCTTGGCTGCGAGCATAGTTACTTATACAACATACAAATAGTGCTTGCTCAATTTTTTTGTCAAGTCGCCATTGATACGGTTTAAAGAAAATACCTGGTCCGTGCAACGTAAAACTATAGCTAAAATCTCCCATTTTCGCAGCGAGCATCGCCACGGTTCCACTAGCTTCGGCAATATGGTTATGTAAATGCTCAATTCGTTTTTGTTTTATTTGATAAGCAATAATAGCTGCTTCTAAAAAGTAGAAAAATTGATAGAATACACCACGCAATCCCGGTTGACTTGTAGACCATGCGAGTTTAATTGTTGATAAGTATTTCTTGGGAGAAGAAAATAGTAAATTTAAATGCGCGACAGCTAAATTAATTATATTCGCAGGCAGAATATAAAAAGTCTTGTCCCGCTCTATTTTTTGTTCTTCTCCAACAATATGTTCGTCACTCGTGCGACGAATTGAGAAAGTATCTACATCAGCACCCATCGAGCGTAAATTCGCAACTTCTCGCTGAATAAAAGTATCAGTTGCTCTCGGATATTCACCAGTTAAATAAGCAATACGCATGTCAGTGAACAGTTATCAGTGAACAGTGAGCAGTGAGCAGTTATTAATTTCTAACTCCTAACTCCTAACTTTTAATTCCTAACTCTTAACTCCTAACTCTTAACTCCTAACTCTTAACTCCTAACTCTTAATTCCTAACTCCTAACTCCTAACTCTTAATTCCTAACTCTTAACTCCCAACACCTACAGCTAATAATTCTTCAGTGGTATTAGTTGGATGCTCTACTTTTAATAGTTCGTCGTTGCTACAACTACGTTCTATTGCTGTATCGAGGGAGTATTTTGGATTCCAGTTTAAAATCTCTTTTGCTAGGGTATTCTCGAAGCGAAAATGCTTGAATCTAGCATCTAGAATTATTGGATTTGCGATACCGGGTAATCTTGCTTGTCCTTTTAATACGACTTTGTTGTATTTCCAGAATGTCCAAGCTACTGAACGCATTAACTTCCAATTAATAGGAATCCATTTGGGTAGAGGATATTTAAATTCTTTTAATTTTTTGACATAAGCTCTTTGGGTTGGTAGGTTGTCATCAACAATATTGATAGTTTGATTAATTGCTTGGGAACGTTCAGCAGCCAAAACAATTGCTTCCGCACAATTTTCGATATATGTTAGTGGCATTGTGGCATAACCACCAATTCGCAACCATAAGTTGTTGGTTAATTGTCCACCGAGTAAACTACTCAAGAGGTTATCTCTTCCGTAGATTAATCCCGGACGAATAGTTGTTACTTGAGCTTTATGATTTTGTTCAAATTCGCGGACTAATTCTTCTTGAAGAAGTTTGGTTTGAGCGTATTCATCCCTTTCTAAAGGGTCGCTCTCAATCAGTGATTGTTCTGTGATTGTTGTTCTTGATGGACTGCGAAGATAATCATACACTGAGAAGGTGCTAATGTTAACTAGTCGCATCATATTTGCTTCTATCATGGCATCAAGCAGGTTTTCGGTAGCGATGACTGTACCGGCAAATCTAGTATAAAAGTCTCCTTCTTTTGCTGCTGCCAAGTGGAATGCAGCATCTACATCTTGTAACGCTTCGGAGATACCACTTTTACGTCGCAAATCCAGACGAACTAATTCAAGATTCGGATGATTGTGCCAAATTAAGCGTTTTTCATTACTCGCAGGACGAAGCACTGCACGTACTTGATGTCCTCTTCGTAATGCTTCAGCAACAACATACTGTCCTACAAATCCTGACGCACCTGTTATTAGTAATTTCATCCGATTATTACCTCTTATTAACTATTTGGATCTTGTTTTCATAGAGCTTTGACTTCATCCTTCCCCTCCCCTTATTAATGAGAGCTTTAACCTCACCCCTGCCCCTCTCCTTATTAATGAGAGGGGTATATTTGATACTTATTTTTTCTATATTTTTTATATTTTTAAAATTTATTTTCTGGATGCAGCAAAGCATTAACTAATCTATTTGTACGTTCAATATCTTGAAAATTAATTGGCGGTTCTTCACCTTTAATTAATGCTTGATAAGTTTCATTTAATAGCTTATGCATACCTTCATAAGGTGTATTCTGCATAATCTTGTTGCGAAAGTTGATAAATGATGAACCAATAAAATCACATCCGTTGGCAAAATGATTGATTAATGGTGATAATACATCTCCAGCGCGCGGTATCACACAACGTAAATGAGGCTGGAATAAATCTGTTTCAGCATAACCTTTAGAACCTCTTACTGTCACATAGAAACCTCTTGGTAAAGTATGACTGCTAAAACGAATTCTCGCATGTGCGGAACCTGCAATTACTGTTGCATCCAAGTCATCATATTTAAATAAATCTCCTCCTCCATGATTGCTCCATGCAGCTGCTACTCGGTCAACGTCGGGGATAAACCGTACTACTAAGGAACAAATATGAGTGATAAAATCATGAATTACCCCTGCTGGCATTTTATGGATAGGATTGGGGAGATTTTCGTCTGCGAATATTCCACCATCTCTAACGTCAAGTGCTACACGAACTTCAACTTCCTGTACTTCTCCCAGGATGTCTTCTTGGATTAGTTTTTGGATAGCGAGAATTTTGCGATTGAAACAGTAATTGTGATTCTCAATCAAAGTGCGATCGCAAGACCGAGCAAAATTGGAAAGTTCTTGAAATTCATCGTAGGTAGGGGTTATGGGTTTTTCACAAAATACATGTACCCCAGCAGCTAAACAGTCTTTAGCAATTTTTTTATGAGTATGAGGTGGAGTTAATATGTGAACCACATCAGGTTTAACCTCATCCAACATCTGATTGTAGTTGGTATAAAGCGAATCTGCACCAAAACGATTCGCAGCATATTTAGCTGATGCTCGCGAAAGGTCACAAACACCAGCCAAATGAGCGCTTTCCGACTTAGAAATAAAGCTCAGATGCTCTTTAGATATTGCTCCAGTACCGATAACTGCGGATTTTAATGCGGTGGTCATTTTGATTTTGGATTTTGGATTTTGGATTTTAGATTTTGGATTCTGAATTCTAGAATTGAGGTTATCCTCTTAAAAATTAGATATTTTTCTACTCATTACTTATTACTCATTACTCCTTACTTGCTACTTACTACTTGCTACTCGCTACTTATTTAACTCGCTGAAGCTGTATTTTTATAATCAACAACTTTACGCTGTCTTTTTAACAATTTGAATATGTAAAATTGAATTTGACCGATTAATTTGGGATATTTTTCTAATACACCGCAAAACACTGCATAAAGCATTGCATCTCTGGAATTAAAGCCTTTATTTTGCGTTCTTAAAAATACTCGAAAACCCAGTACAGAATAAGCTATTAAAAGAAAAAATATACTCAATCCTTTTGTCGGAATTAAACTAATAATAGCTAATGCGGGTAAAAACAAAGCCCAGAACCAAGACCTCAAACTTTCTCTGACCCAATGTTTTTGACGGCTCAAACCGTGCAACCAAAAGCCTTGAGCGTAAGCGTGACCGTTGCGAATTTCCCGCATCCACCATTCGCTAAAAAGATTTATATCAGCATCATGCCACGCCATATCCGCATTTATACGTAGAATGCGACCGCCATTCCGACGCAATCTAACACACATTTCTGGCTCTTCTCCAGCGATTAAACTAGGGTTATATCCTCCAATTTCCACTAGAGCAGACACTCTCATCATGGCCGTACCACCACAGGATAAAGCTTCTCCTACGGGGGTATCCCACTCTACATTGCAAAAACTATTGTAAATAGAGCGTTCTGGATATCTTTCTTTGAGTTTTCCGAATACTACTACTAGGTCTTTTTGATTAACAAGTTCTGCTTCAGCGCTTTCTAACCATCCTTCCATCAGTTCGGAATCCCCATCGAGAAACTGAACAAATTCGATATCAGGTTTTATTTTCAACAAATGAAAAAGTCCTGTATTTCTTGCATGAGCAGCAGAAAATGGAATGGACATATCAAGTTCAATTACATTCGCACCCAAAGAATTGGCTAGCTGTACGCTATCATCTGTGGAACCAGAATCAACATAAACTACAGTTCTGTTTTCACCGATAGCTGATAGTAAAGATATTTTTAAGCGATTTCCTTCATTACGTCCAATTACAACAATTCCAATATTATTCATTAGTC
>CAKZYM010000443.1 GCA_937884685.1 uncultured Calothrix sp. | reverse complement strand
CTTCTAATGCTTAATTGTCAACACCTATATTTGAAATAAATTATTTATGTATTACAAGTCACAAGCAACTTTATATTTTGTAATAAAGATATCGATAATTTCCCTTATTTTTTAACTATGTAATATACATGTAATAGGCTTTTTAAGCTATTTGATATTTTTTTGAAGTGCAATTGAGTAATTTACAGGGAATTTTTTTTAAATATTTATACTGCTTCCCTCAAAATAACAATATCACGTTTTGGCGGAAAGTCTTGTAATCTCGTTGGCTAATTGAGAATAGAGTCAATAATAATGTTCGTGTAAATGAATATGAAGCATTTGTGACAAATTATGAATACATCAATTTTATGTTTTAGCCTGTATCTATAATTTTTAATTATAAATTTTAAAAGCGAATGATAAGACAGTAAGTATCATGTCTAAGTTATAAATTACAGATTCGCTTAAGAGATTAATGATAAAAATCTGTTTATTAAATTTTTAAGTGTAAGCATCGAAAAAATGTTTATAGAAAAAGTTGATTTATATATCTAACAACCTACAAATAACCAAAATGAATGGGGGTGATGCACCATCACCCCCATTCAATATTTTGACAACGATTTAATAGCACCAGCCCGGACTTTTTTACTTAGTTATTTTGCAATATTAACCAAACCTGTAACATCTGAATCTGCTACTGTTGGTGTGAGGAAAACTTGTGAATACAAACTTGATGGCTGTTCGGATGCAACGATTGGTAATGCTTCGCGTGCATTAGCCGCTAATTCTTGTGTCTTCACATCATAAGTTTGTGTTGCTAATTTCGGATACAAACCGATACCGATAATTGGAAGTAGTAAACAAGCGGTAATGAAAAGTTCGCGGGGTTTGACATCCGGTACTACTGCGTCCAAATGTAATTCTTCATTCTGCTTACCGTAAAATACTTGTCTTAACAAAGATAGTAAATAAATCGGAGTCAAAATTACGCCTACAGCACTTAACAATACAACTACAACTCTAAAGCTGGAACTGTAAACATCGCTGCTAGACATACCGAGGAATACCATTAATTCGCCTACAAATCCGCTCATCCCCGGTAGCGCTAAAGAAGCCATTGCACCTGCTGTATACAAAGCAAAGGTTCTAGGCATTACTTTCGCCATTCCACCCATTTTATCCATATCTAAGGTGTGGCTGCGCTCGTAAGTTACGCCGGAAAGGAAGAATAATGATGCTGCAATCAAACCGTGGGAAATCATTTGTAACATCGCACCGCTCATACCAATTTCGGTATAGGAAGCGATTCCGATTAATACAAAGCCCATGTGAGCAATTGAAGAATAAGCCAGACGACGCTTCAAGTTGGTTTGTGCGAAGGCACAGCATGCACCGTAAATAATGTTAACTACACCCAAAATTATTAATACGGGAGCAAATACAACGTGAGCGTTGGGCAGCATTTCCATGTTGATACGGATTAATGCATAACCACCCATCTTTAACAATACGCCAGCCAAAATCATCGAACCTGGTGCTGAAGCCTCACCGTGAGCATCAGGTAGCCATGTGTGAAGTGGGAAAATTGGTAGTTTTACACCGAAAGCAATTAAGAAACCTGTATAAGCAAGCATTTCAAGCGCTTTAGGATATTGCTTCATTCCCAAAGCTGTCATATCAAATGTTACGGTATCGCCGTAAAATGCTAATCCAAAAGCTGCTACTAAGATAAATATTGATGCTGCTGCTGTATAAAGAATAAATTTAGTAGCCGCATAGCGACGTTTTGGTCCTCCCCAGATGGAAATCAACAGATATACGGGAACCAATTCGATTTCCCACATTAAGAAGAACATTAATAAATCTTGAGCGACGAATACGCCTACCTGAGCGGCGTACATCACCATCATCAAACTATAAAATAAACGTGGCTTATTTGTGACTCTCCAAGCCGCGAAAATCGCCAAAGTATTAATCAAACCTGTTAATAAAATCAACGGCATTGACAAACCGTCAACAGCCACAGACCAATTTAAACCTAGTTGGGGTACCCAAGAGTATTTTTCAACCAGTTGGAATGATGCGTTCTGAAAATCATAATTCTGCCAGAAGGCACAAATCATTAATGCAAAGTCTGCCATTGCCACACCCAGAGCAAACCAG
The DNA here is from genome assembly GCA_937884685.1 of uncultured Calothrix sp. Lineage (GTDB taxonomy): Bacteria > Cyanobacteriota > Cyanobacteriia > Cyanobacteriales > Nostocaceae > Rivularia. The sequence goes on along the minus strand of CAKZYM010000443.1, from coordinate 2,117 downwards.
CGAGCGGTTTTGCCATCTTTATCGGGAATTACAGGAATAGCCATTGCTGCCGCTAGGGGCAACAGGATTATAGAAGTTAGCCAAGGAAATTCGCTCATTACTGACAATCGTTTTACAATTTCTCTTAATGTTTACATTATATTAAGCATTTTATATTTTTGTAAACAGAATTTACCCCTATAAAATGAAAATTTAGGCTTTTTTTAGTAATAAATACTCAAAAAATTGTAATTATTGCTAATATTGTAAATTTTTATTAACGAATCAAGCAGCGGTAACTATAGCCACCGTTGCATTCTTTAACATAAACCCTATCTTACGAGGGTTGAAAATTAGTAAAGTTTTTCAATGGTTAACCCATAAGATAGAAATGTATGCTTGAAGCGAAAAGCAATTTCTATAAATAAAGAAAATTGTTAACTATTGCCTATTAGCTACTCTCCGATTAAACAATCCGGTTAACAATCGTCCAAACATCTCCATCGGAACGAACGTAAGGAACCGAGATAGTTTTAAAGCCGGTAATAAAGGGTTTGTAATAAACTTGCCAGTAAAGCGGAGTTAAATTATCGGCACAAGTTTTAAGACTGTGAATTTCAGTTGCGAGTTCTGCTGCAAGCTGATTTATGCGCTCTGCATGAATTTTAGCTTGGCTTTTAGCTGATTCCAATTCTTGCATTTGCTCGGAAAGACGGGTTATATATCCTCTCTGAGATTTTTTTATGATTGTTTCTTTTTCTGCAAGCTGAGCTTCTAAAGCTGTTATTGCATCATCTATACCTTTAAGTTCGGCAAATAATTGAGGATTTTCTCTTGCTTGACGACGATAAGTTTCTGCTATTGCTTGGGGTGAATCATCTTCAGAAGGGGTTACGTTTATGGCAAGAGAAGCACCTTCTCGGCGCAATTTATTAATTTGAGAGCGAATCACCGCAATTTCTGCCCTAATATCCTGCATTATTGCTTTTATCCTTGAACAACGCTTCTTGCTCCTTGATTATCAATTTGGAGCGTTCGTACTTGTGCTTTAACTTCTTTACTTTCCCATTCGGAAACCATCGCTATCGCTACAGCTTGAGAATTAGCAGTATTAGTTAATGCAAGTAATGTCGGTCCAGCACCGCTGATGACCATACCATAAGCGCCGGCTGATAAAGCTGCGGTATTAATCACATCATAATTATTAATCAGTTTTTTTCTGTAGGGCTGATGTAATTTATCCTGCAACGCAGCGCGCAACCAATCTTGATTACCAGTTTCCAGTCCACGAAGCAGCAATCCTAGATGTGCTGTATTAAAAATCGCATCTCCGCGACTGACTTGAGCGGGTAATACTTGTCGCGCTTCACTGGTGGAAAGTTCAAAATCTGGAATTGCTACTACTGGTACAACTTCACTATTCCAAGGAATATCGCAAATCTCCCATCCTATATCGCTTGTTGCTGCTAAACGACATCCACCTAAAAGTGCCGGAACTACGTTATCAGGGTGTCCTTCTATTTTTATCGCTAATTCCATTATTTGGGCGGTCGTTAAAATTTCACCCGCTAATACATTAGCACCAATTAATCCCCCAACAATAGCTGTGGCAGAACTACCCAAACCACGCGCTAATGGAACCCCTAATTTAATATCAATTTTTATCGAGGGTGGTGTTTGTTGTATATGTTGAAAAAATTTGATAAATGCTTGATATACAAGATTGCTTTCATCGGTTGATACTTTTGCTGCTTCAGTCCCAGTAACGTTAATAGCTAGCTTTTGATTTTGATTAATTTCTTGGTGAGTAAACTTCAACTCGTTATAAAGCGTTAAAGCTGCACCAATACAGTCGAAGCCAGGACCTAAATTCGCAGTTGTTGCGGGAACAGTTACGCAGACAGAGGAAACAACAGACATTTAAAAAATAATTTTAATTGACTAAAACAATCTTGAGCATTTAATTAATCAGCATCTCATATAAATCAGTACTTAAGCAAAAAAATATTTTTTACAAATATAGAGGATGAAAAATAAGAAAACTAAAACCAGTTGACCGAAATATTTTAGATTTTACCCAACAGGATTTTGGATTAAATATTGATTGGTTTCAAGCAAGAACGTTTTAACTATGGAAA
>CAKZYM010000442.1 GCA_937884685.1 uncultured Calothrix sp. | reverse complement strand
CTACAGGCTTTTCTTCTTTTACCGGTACAGGTTCAGCAACTGGCTTTTCTTCTTCAACAACAACTTCTGTCGATTCAACAACAGCTTCTTCTTTTTTATTTACAACAGATTCAACCGCTTCCATTGTTGCAGTTTCAGCCGCTTCAACTGCTTCTACAGTTCTTTCAACAGCTTTGTGGATTACAGGAGCAATTTGTTCAATATTAGAAGTTACTTTTGCTTGAGTTTCCTCTCCACAAGCAGAAGTGAAAAGCAACAAAGGTATTACCAAAAACACAATAGATAGTATTTTTTTCATAGGTATTTACTCTCAACCAATCCGACATTATTTACGTTTTGCACGCTCAAGCTTATCGCTAATTATGTTTAGATTAAATGACAGCAATATACAAATATTAAAAATTTTCAAACGTTAAATATAATTTTAATATGGCACTTTTTAATCGAGTTCAATATCGGAACCTCGCCCCACTTCAACTTATAAAGGGGAGGTGTGAGGTTCAAACTTTAGTAAGTAATTTCTCAAATACGAAAGCATCGTCGTACTTGTCTCCTGGATAAAAGATTAATTCACCCACTCTCCTATAACCAGATTTTTCGTAGAACTCTAATAACTTTTGATTAATCTTGACTGCATCAAGTCTTACCGCAGAATAATTATGATTTATTGCTAGATTTTCGATTTGTTGTAAACACCAAGTCCCGATTCCTTTTCCTTGAAAAAACGGTAATACTGCTAATCGATGGATATAAAAAGCTGATAAATCCGGATTTTGCCAATTTATATCACCGTATTTTAGATAACCAGACGGAATTTTTGTCTCAATTGTAAAAGTGCCAACTAACTCATAATTCCGCTTGATTGCATAAAGATACATTTTATCGGCATCTTTTAGCATTCTTTCTAATGGGTAAGGTGGAACCCAATAACAAAGATTGAATCTTGTTTGTAAGTCTAAACCACACTCCACTAATATTTGATGTAGAGCAGGAATTTCTGAAACCGTAACTTGTGAAATCGAAAGGTCCATTACAACGATAAATATAAACTGAAAAAGAAAAACAATTTTTATATTTCTGGATTTTCAGGTTTAGTAAATAATCTTAATTTTTTCTTAACGAAGTTAAAAATATATAATTGAACACATTTAGTTTCTTCACAAATGTGTTACATAGATGATAGCGAGTGGAAAATATTAACAAAAATTGATGCTTGATATTAACACAATCACTGAATTTTCTCGCAATCACTGCGTAACTATTTGTGCCTTCTTGGTTCCAGCAAATTTAATTTCTACCTTGTCAACAATGATTCTTGCTGTGCTTCATCGTCCATTGGCTCAAGTTTTGCAATCGGCGGTTGTTGCTACTTTTTTTGCAGCAGTAATGATAATGCACGTATACACCTGGTTCTCGATTGGTGTTGTTGCTGTTCCAACTTATATTTTGCTGTGGTTAGCAATTACTTGTTTATTTACTAATTTAGGTGCATTTTTATTTCAAAGGCGTTACATTCGGACTTATTTTTTAGTTGGGAATAGATAAAAATTAGGAATTGGGAATTGGGCATTGGTAGTTAATAAATCCAAAGTCCAAAATCCAAAATCAAATAACTCCTAACTCCTAAATCCTAAATCCTGGCTAAATCTTGGCGTAATTTGCTTACTACTTTATCGAGTCCGACTGAATGGGCTGCTTTAAATAAAATACGGTCGCCGTCTTGGAGGTATTTTTTTAAGCCAGTTGTTAGTTCGTCGTGGGTTGAATAGCATTGGGTAGGAATCCCTTTGGCGCTTTTGGCTATAGCTTTTGCATCATCACAGTTAGCTAATACTATCAATGCATCTAAGTTTAACGAGCGGGTAGTTTCTCCTACCAATTGATGCAGTTCTTGGGATTTTTCACCGAGTTCTTTCATTGCACCTAATACCGCAATGTGTCGCTTTCCTGGTGTTTCGGCTAATAAATTTAAGGCTGCAACCATTGCTTCAGGAGCAGCGTTATAAGTTTCGTCTAAAATTACTACATCTTCAAGCAAGGTGAATTGCTGGGAACGTCCTCCCGGCATGTCTATAGTGACACCGTTTTGAAAACAATTCCAATCAATACCCAAAACTTGAGCCACAGCTAAAGCTGCCATATAGTTAGCCCCAATGTGTCTTCCCGGCATTGGTAAAGGCAAGCGTAAACCATCAACTTCTAAAGTATAGTTATTGATTAACTTACCGTGAATATCTCCCCCAGTAAAACCAAAGCTAATAACTTTACCTTGCCAAACCTTTGCTGCGGTTTCCATTAATAGAGGGTTATCGTAGTTGAGGATAGCTACTCCATCTTTGGGCATTTCTGCCAATAACTCACATTTTGCTTGAGCTATCGCTTCTTCTGACTTCAGCAACTCGATATGGGCTGTTCCAACATTCGTAATTACAGAAATTGTCGGACGAGCTATTTGGGTCAGTTCGGCTATTTGTCCCGGTCCCCGCATTGCCATTTCGATGACAGCGTAATTATGTTCTGCAACCAAATCTAACAGCGTTTTTGGTACACCAATTTCATTATTGAAATTTGCATAAGTTTTGTGGACTTTCCCCTGAGTACTTAAAACTCCGGCTATTAACTCTTTAGTTGTAGTTTTACCAACTGAACCTGTTACCCCAATTATGGGGATTGAAAATTGATTACGCCACCATTGACCAATTTTCTGATAGGCTTCTAAAGTATTTTTTACTTGTAATACGGGAAATTGCGGATTTTCATATTCAAAATCAACAATTGCTGCACTAGCACCTTTTTCTATAGCTGTAGCGACAAACCTATGTCCGTCAAACTTTTCACCGCGAAAAGCTACAAAAACTTCTCCCGGATTAATAATTCTACTGTCTGTTTGTATACCAAAAAAATCATTTGCAAGTGCTGTTTCTGACAGATTTACGCTGTTAGCACCAAGCAATTCAACTAGCTGTTTAAGAGTGGCAGAACAAGGCATAATACCGGGTATTTGGGATAATAATACGTAGTTTATTAAATGATAAAAATCATTGGTTTGTTCGCAAGTAACTCTCGCAAACAAAGTCCTCTAATCCTATAGTTCTTTTATGGAAAACATAAAGTACTGGATTTAACATTTTTACATAATGTTGTTACATTGAACCAAAATTTGAAATAGGTAATGGGTAGAGTAATAGGTAATGGGTAATAGGTAATAGGTAATGGGTAATGGGTAATATGTAATATGTTGTAGGAGATGCAAGAAAATTAGGGAGCAAGATGCTCCCACTACAGTTTTTATCCCCATCTCCCTATCTCCCTATCTCCCTATCTCCCATCTCCTTCTACATTCATCCACTATCAAAATGTGCCATCCCAAGTAGACACTCGGGACAGCACATTTAAAAAAACATGATTATTCAATTTTGTTTATTAACTTCTGGTCTAAATCAGCAATAACTAGGTAAAAAATACAACATCTATAGTGAATGGAGTATTTCCATACAAATCTATACTGCTTCTACTAACCTACTCGTTAAAAAAAATATTAAATTTTGACTCTCTAGTAGCTACTATCCTCGATTCTTGATAAACATTACTTCGATAATTTTCCGACCTGTCTCTCCCTGGATACGCAGAGCTTGATACAACTCAATCAAAAAGTCTTGCTCTTCAGCAAGGATACCATCAGCCAAAACCAAGTCTGTAGCTACCGCAAAAGCTGCTTCTCTCAAATCTTCCGAAAGCGAATCTTTAGCAGTATCAAATAAATTATTTACGCCCTCATGCCGAATAATACCTGATAGCACCTCGAACATGGACTGCATATCATCCTCGGACTGGCTGTTTAAAGGCTTTAGATTAGACAGCGTTTTATAGATATCACTTGCTTGCTTCTTGGAAAGATTCCCGTCCGAAGCAACTGCAATTAAAGCAATAGCAGCAAAAGCTTCTGGCTGACTCAGTGCATTCTGTACTCTGCTTTGAGAACCGGATGCTCTATCAAATAGACTCATTACAACTTATTCCTTAAATAGGGTGTTTTGAGTAGTGTATACACGTAGGTTTTCATTCTCTAGGTAAACAATACTACCAAAAACTTGTATAAGTATAGTGTTCCCAAGATTACCCCTGAGCGAACACTCGCACTGAGTTTTTTTGATAAAATATTATTCTTTCTCCGTAGTTTTATTGAAAATATTTGGGGAAAGGATTGTCCGAATTTCCTTTCTCGATTGTCCCAATAACTGCCAAGCCGATTCCAGATATTGTAAGCAGTAACATTACCGAAGCCAGAAAAGCTTTTACAAGTATGTGTAGGGCTTCATCAAATAAAATGTAGGTAGTCATAGCTTATTTACCTGAACTAAGAAAGTAACTAGCGCTATAAAATTCTCCAACATGCAGCTTTCTATTTCCGCTGAGAAAACACGCTTTATTGTCATCTTAACAAAACTTTAGCTTCTTAAATGGTATTTTTATAACATTTTTTTCTGGAAGCTATATGACTTATATATGAATATGAATTTACAACTATTTGTATAGAAAATTCATTGCTTAATTATATTGTTATTAAATTAGATAAAAATATGGCTTGCAAGTAAAAACGGTTACACATTATATATATAAATGATTAATTTATCAAATATTAAAAAAATAGCTTATGTGTATTACAAACACGATTAAATTAATGATAAAACATGAAAAACATATAATAAACAAAGCGCAGTTGTAATCGCAAGCTTAATTATTAATGGGATATTCGACGCTATATAAAAAAAAGGAGTATGAAAGATGGAATTAGCTAAAGACCTAATCAGTAAAATATTTCAAAAAAACGTGCGGCAGGATAGTCCTTTATTAAATATAGAAATTGTCAGCAATCGGCTTTTATTGAAATCCATATCGTTATCATATAAAAAACCTATTTTTGAAAACTTCACCGAAGAAATTACGACTTACATGTATCCTCGTCCGGCTAAAAATATAGCTGAAACAGCATCATTCATCAAAAATTCTTTAGAGGGAATGAAAAATGAACATGAATTAATACTGGTTATTTTAGAAAAAGAATCGCAAGAATTTTTAGGTTGTGCTGGGATTCATCGCGTCAACAGCAAACACCCAGAGTTTGGAATTTGGTTGAAAAAAAATGCTCACGGTAACGGTTATGGCTTAGAAACTGTCACAGCCATAAAAAACTGGTGTGAAGAAAACTTAGACTGCGAATATTTTACTTACCCAGTAGACAAAGAAAATCATCCCAGCCGCAGAATACCGGAAAAATTGGGTGGAGAAATTGTTAGAAACTATGAAAAAAGAAACTTAAGCGGGAGGATTTTAAATCTGGTTGAATACAAGATACAGTTATCAGTGAACAGTGAACAGTGAGCAGTGAGCAGTTATCAATTATCAATTAACTCCTAATTCTTAACTCCTAATTCTTAACTCCTAACTCTTACCCATTACCCATTACCCATTACCCATTACCCATTACCTACTTAACAAATTTAAGAGCGTGAAAAAGTTATTAAAAAACATATTAATAATAAACCTAAAATTAGTAATAAGCCTTGATTGCGTCTTATCCAGTTGTTGATAGTTACATTCAAGCTGGGTTTTTTATTTTTTTGCTGTAATTCTAAATTTCGTTCTTCTTCATTTTGATAAAGGGTACATTCTTTCGCATGAGGGCGTTTGGGGTAGTTACAAGTATCATCAAGATGGTAGGTGCAAGTGTCGCAAAGAGATTCATTCCCCTCAGCACGATGTAAGGGAATACCGGGATGTCCGTAAGCTTTAAGCTGAGTACCACAAAAAGGACAGGTGACAGCTTGTGAGTTTACGGGTTGTTTGCAGCGAGGACAAGTTGCTGTATCCACAGCCGATACCTTCTGGTAGTGTTTGAATATTCCGATTTTAACGGAAGGTTACGGGGGTTTGAGAATTAGGGGTTAAGAGTTAGGAGTTAG